>JBFWJM010000024.1:0-20099 GCA_050253205.1 Desulfovibrionaceae bacterium | reverse complement strand
CGGGAATACCCTGGGGCCCCGCGCCCGCCCCGCCTGACCACTCGCGGCACCAGGCCAAAGCATAGGGCGGGCAACCGCTCGCGGTTCCTCGTGTATGCGGGAACACACTGGGGCCCCGCGCCCGCCCCGCCTGACCACTCGCGGCACCAGGCCAAAGCATAGGGGGGCAAACGCTCGCGGTTCCTCGTGTATGCGGGAACACACTGGGACCCCGCGCCCGCACTCGCGCCTGATCCCAAGTCAGGCCCCGAGTTAGACCCCTGCCGCGTCAAACACGTGCTTGCCCACCAGCCTGGTCTTTCGCCGCAAAGGTGGGATGCGTAGGGGAGACGCACACCCGCGACAAGGGCTGCGCCACGCCTGCGGGCGTATGTCATGATAAGATCAAATCGTTGTACGAAATGAAGACGACAGCGTTTAGACTGGCCGGGCGGCCCGGCCATTCCCCACTAACCGGACGGCGCAAGGGCTCGAAACAGGGGAGGGGAATGCTGCCCGAAGGACTGCAGGCACCGCTCGCGGCAAAGACGACGCACCAGCCGCCGCACTCGTGTTGTGCAACGGCTGGCCGGGAAATAATGATTGACGATAAGCTATCGTCTAAATGACTTCGTACTCGCGGCGGCGGTAGCGCGGCAGGCCGGATTCGTCGTCGAGATGGTACACGGGCTCGCGCACGGCCTCCAGCACCTCCACCGGGGCGGCGTGCTGGAGATCGAAGCCCGACCAGTCGATTTCGGCCATGATTTCGTCCAGGCTCTTGGATTCGTCCACCTGGAAGATGATCTCATGCCCCTGCTCGCGCAGGGAGCGGATGATGTCGGCGTCGGTTTCTGCGGAGATGGTGCTGGTCATGTCGTGCTCCTTGCGGTTGAAATTCCCGGAACGGAAAAAGCAATCGCCATGCCAGCGTCGGCTTTGATTGAAAAGATCTGTCATTATAGCATGTTGAAGTGGTTGTGATCTGTGTGAAAGCGAAAAAGGCGGGAAAAGGTCAAAATTCCGTCTATCTCCCGCCACCGCAGAGTTTGCGCGTTCTCGCGCATGATTATGGACATGACCTCCCGGATCGGGCTACAGGGAATGTTCCTTATGGGGGCACACGGGGGGCAAGTGAGCCGTATGATGGTGATGAGGAAAGCTAAGGACGCGACATCCGACCTGCAAGCGCTGCTTGACGCCTTTGGCGACGCCGTGTTTGCCCTCGACAAGGCGGGGCTTGTTCTCGCGGCCAACGTTGGGGCCCACGCCCTGCTGGGGCTTTCGCCGGGAAGGCTCTCCCGCCGGAGCCTGGCCGACGTGGCGGGGCCGGATGCCGCGAGCGGCTTCGCAGCCGCCTTGGAGGAACTGCGGGCCGGGGGCGGCGGGCGCTACGAGGCGGACTTTCTTCCTCCCGGGGGTGAGCCTGTGCCCGTGGCGGTTCGCGTGAGCCTGGCACGGCTCCCCGGCCTGGGCGAGGCCGCGCTGGCCGTGGCCCGCGACCAGACGGCCCGCCGCGCCGCCGAAAACCTGACGCGCGAGCGTATGGGCTACCTGACGGACCTTTTCCGCCGTTTTCCCTTCGGCCTGTTCATCAAGCGCGCGGCCGACGATTTTGTTTACGAGGAGTGGAGCCCCCGTATGGAGGAGCTCACGGGCCTGCCGCGCGAGGCCGTAGTGGGCCGCACCGATTTTGACATCTTTCCAGCCGAGCATGCGGCATATTATCGGGCCATGGATCGCCGAGCCGTGGAAACGGGCGAGGTGGTGGACGTGGCTGTGCAGGAGATCCCCTCGGACAAGGGAGGCATCAAGGCCCATGTGGTCAAGCTCCCGTTGCGCGACCCGTCCGGGCGCATCTCGGCCCTGCTGGGCATCACCGAGGATGTGACCGGTCGCTTCGAGACAGAGGAGCGCATCCGCCTCGCCACCCGCGACCTGGAGCGGCGCGTTGAAGAGCGCACAGCCGAGCTTGAGCGGGCTCACGACCGGATCATGGTGGCCGAAACGCATTACCGGACCCTCTACGAGCAGGCCGGGGAGGCGATCCTCGTGTTTGACGGTTCGGGCAGGCTCCAGGAGGCCAACCCTGCGGCCAGCACCATCTTCGGGTACTCGGAGGAGGAGTTTCGCGGGCTCGACCCCATAGGCCTGTTGCACCCCGAGGAAAGCCCCACCGTGAAGCAGGCCTTGGAGACCGTGCGGGAGGGCAGGGGGGTTTCCGTGGAGCTGCGCCTGCGGCGCAAGAACAATACCTGGGCTGACGTGGAAATGCGCGTCAAGAGCATGGCGGGAGGCCGCGTCCTGGCCACCCTGTGGGACATTTCCGAGCGCAAGCGCATGGAGCGGGAGCTGCGCGAGGCCAAGGAGGCCGCGGAAACGGCCAGCGCGGCCAAGAGCGAGTTTCTGGCCAACATGAGCCACGAGGTCCGCACGCCCATGGGCGGCATCATCGGCATGACCGACCTGGTGCTCTCCACGGACCTCCAGCCCGCGCAGCGCGAGCGCATCAACGCCATCCGCTCCGCTTCCCTCTCGCTTCTCGACATCATCAACGACATCCTGGATTTCTCAAAGATCGAGGCCAAGAAGCTGGAGCTCAAGTCCGAGCCCTTCGACCTGCGCATGCGGCTCGACGGCCTGCGCGACACCTTCGCCATCGAGGCGCGGCGCAAGGGGCTGCTCCTGGAGCTGAACGTGGCCGACGAGGTTCCGGCCACGGTGCGCGGCGATGCCGGGCGCCTCGGGCAGGTGCTGGCCAACCTGCTCTCCAACGCCGTCAAGTTCACGGACGAGGGCCGCGTGGTTCTGGAGGTCCGCCTCCGGAACCAGGAGAGCAGCCGCGTGGCCCTGGAGTTTGCGGTGAGCGACACGGGGGTGGGCATCTCCGTGGCGGAGCGGGACAGGCTCTTCGAGGTCTTCAGCCAGCTCGACCCCACCCTGACCAAGCGCCAGCAGGGCACAGGCCTCGGGCTGGCCATCTCCCAGCGGCTGGTGAAGATGATGGAGGGCGCGGGCATCGAGCTGGAGAGCGAGCCCGGCAGGGGCAGTCGGTTCTTTTTCGTGATCCCTCTGGAGCGCGTGGCCGAACTGCGCCGCACGGCCACCCCGGGAGGGGCCGCCTGCTCCTCCGGGGTGGCGGGGGCGCGCATCCTCCTGGCGGAGGACAACCTCCTCAACCAGGAGTTCCTGACCCACTTCCTGCGCGAGGCCGGGGCCGAGGTGGACGTGGCGGAGAACGGCCGCCTGGCCCTGGAGATGCTCGCAGCCAAGCGCTACGATCTGGTGCTCATGGACGTGCAGATGCCGGAGATGGACGGGCTCGCCGCCACGCAGCTCCTGCGCGGGCACGACGGCTCCGCCTTCGACCCGGACATCCCCGTGGTGGCGCTCACGGCGTACGCCATGAAAGGCGACCGCGAGCGCATGCTCGCCGCCGGAATGAACGAATACCTGAGCAAGCCGGTGAAGATGGACGAGCTGTTCGCCCTGGTGGGCAGGATCATGAGCGGAGTCCGGACGGCCAATGGGCCCCCGGCGGCCGGGGTCGGCTAGTCCGTAGCCTTTCCGGTCCAGGTTTCCACGCGGTTTCGCCCGGCGTCCTTGGCGCGGTAGAGGGCTTGGTCGGCGGCCTCCACGAGGCGGTCCGGTTCCCAGTCCTCCTCCAGTTGGGCCACACCCACGGAAACGGTGAACTGCACCGTGGCGCAGACCTTGCCGCCCTTCCTGGCCATGAATTCGTAGTGCGCCACATCGTCGCGGATGATCTCCGCCTCGTAGGCGGCGCGCTCCTCGTCCATCTCGCAGAGGACCACCAGCTCCTCGCCGCCGTAGCGGGCGGCGTAGCCGCCGAAGCGGGCCGCATGGGTGAGCACGATCTTGGCCAGGGCGCGGAGCAGGTCGTCGCCCACCTGGTGGCCGCACTCGTCGTTGACGTTCTTGAAATGGTCCACGTCGAGCATCAGCAGCGAGAGGGGAGTCCCTCTGCTGTGGCTCTCCACCACGGCGTCGTCCAGCCGATGGTCGAAGGAGCGGCGGTTGAACATCTCCGTGAGCAGCGGGTCGTAGTTGGCCGTACGCTCCAGCGAGCGCGCCCGGGCCTCCCAGTCGCGGGCTTCCTCGCGGAACTCGGTGATCAGCTCCGTGAGCATGCCGCGCACCTGGCGGATCAGTTCGGTTTTGCTTTCCTGGGTTTCCACGGCGGCCACGGCCTGCTCCCCGAAGCGGTTGATGCGCTGCTCGTTGCGGTGGTTGGAGCCGCGCAGCGCGCCGAAGAGCGAGTTCATTTCGTCCACCAGGGCCACGGTGGCCCGCTTTTCTTCGTTGAGGGCGCGCTGGAGGTCGAGGGTCCCTTCGTTCTGGAGGATGAAGGCCTCCACCTGTTCGATGGTGGTGGCGAGGTTCTCGTCGCTCAAGCCGCCGGAGGACAGGCGCTGGAGCACCTCGCGCTGCACGTCGCACTTGAGGTCGTCGGTAAAAATGGTCATGCGCGCCACGAGGTTGCGCACGAACAGGACAACGGCGAGCCAGTCCAGGTCTTCCGAAACGCCGAAGCGGTCGATGAGTTCCCGGAAGTTGTCGATGCAGGTGTTGTTTTTTTCCGCCATGCTCTTGGATCGTTGGGTGTTGTCCGGCCGCATCGTGACGGGGCCGTGCGGCGATGAAGAGATTCTATACGCTTGGCGGAGGGGAGGGAAGAGAAAAGACCAATAGAAGAGACCCGGGCACACGGTTTCCGAGAGGGGCACGAGGGAATTTCAAAAACCGTGTGTCCGGGCCTGTCCTATGCTGTCGGTATGCTGTCGCGCCCGACCAGCACACGAAAGAGAGCAATCCTGATGCCAACCCTTGCCATGGAATGAAATTTTTCCTTATCCTGCTGTAATAACAGCAAAGCAATCTGTGTGGTCGCAGGGAAGTGCGCAGGGAGGTGTGTCTCGGAGACAGCGTTGCTGTCTCAATCTTGCTGTCTCAATGTGTCTCGGAGACAGTTTACGGGTGGGGCGCAGAGGGGGCCTATGGGGCTGGTGCGGCGCTGGCTTCCGCAGGTCTCCGCTGGCCTCAGTGGACGCCGAGTTCGTTCAGCTTGCGGTACAGGCTGGCCCTGCTGATGCCGAGTTCCCTGGCGGCGCGGGCGCGGTTGTTGCCCGCCCGCTCCAGGGCCTTGCGCAGGGTATCGGCATCCAGCGCGGCCACTCGTCGCCGGGCCTCGGCCGCTCCCTGGCCCGCTCCCTGGCCATATCCCTGGGCCGAAGGGTGCGCAGGCGCACCCGCGCCTCCCCCCGCGCCGTAAGCCGCGCCGTAAGCCGACGGCCCGCCCAGGCCCTCGGGGAGGTGTTCCGGGCGCAGCTCCTCCCCGCCGGGGCAGAGAATGCACGCATGCTCCAGGGCGTGGCGCAGCTGGCGGACGTTGCCGGGCCAGTCGTGGCGCATGAGCATGGCCAGTACCTCCTGGCCCGCGCCGCGCACGTCCTTGTCCATGTCCGCCCGGAATATCTCGATGAAATGGCGCACGAGCAGGGGGATGTCCTCCTTGCGCTCGCGCAGCGGGGGGATGCGGATGTTGACCACCTGGAGGCGGTAGAAGAGGTCCTCGCGGAACGCCCCGTCGGCCACCTTTTCGGGCAGGTGGGCATTGGTGGCGGCGACGATGCGCACGTCGGCCTTCAGCGGCGTGGCATCGCCCACGCGCTCGAATTCCTTGGACTCCAGGAAGCGCAGGAGCTTGAGCTGGATGAGCTGGGAGATGTCGCCGATCTCGTCGAGGAACAGGGTGCCCTTTTCGGCGAGCTGGAAGCGCCCGGCCTTGTCCGCCACGGCCCCGGAAAAGCTGCCGCGAACGTGGCCGAAGAGCTCGGACTCCAGCAGGTTTTCCGAGAGCGCGGAGCAGTTGACCTTCACCAGCCTGCGGCCCGCCCTGCGGCCCTGGTAGTGGATCGCCTCGGCCACCAGCTCTTTGCCCGTGCCCGATTCGCCCGTGACCAGCACGGTGGAATCCACCCCGGCCACCTGCTGGATGAGGTCGTAGACCCGCTGCATGGCCGGGCTGCGGCCCACCAGGGAGCCGAGGCCCTGGCGGCCCGTGCCGCCCCGGGCGAGCTGCTCCAGGCTTTCCATGCGCGTGACGTCGCGCCCCACCACCACCACGCCCACGAAGTTGCCCTCGTCGTCCAGCAGGGGGGAGCCCGAGAGCTCCAGCGAGCGGGGCCGCTCGCCCCGGTGGCACTGGGCCTTGAAGTCGCGCACGGGCTGGCGCGTATCCAGCGCGCGGCGGACCATCTCGGTGCAGGGGCAGCCCTCCAGGCCGCCGTGGGGCTCGAAGAGCTCCCCGGGCAGGACGTCGCCCGCATTGGGGCACAGGGCCGTGAGGCTGCGGTTCTTCTCCTTCAGGCGCATGTCCGTGCCCACGGTGAGGATCACGTCGGGAATGGCTCCGAGGATGGCTTCCTTCTCCAGCAGGGCGTTCTGCCGGGCCCGCTCGGCGTCCTTCAGGGCGGTCACGTCCATGATCACCACGATGACGGCCTCCAGGCGCGGCCTGCCGCCCGCCTCGGGGATGAGCATGTTCAGGACGTAGTCGTAAGGCCGCCCGGCCGCAGTGCGGCCCGAGCCCTCCAGGGTGAAGCGGCGCCGCCCGTCCCAGATGGTCAGCAGCTCGGCCAGGAAGATGTCGCTGGTCTCTTCCTTGAAGATACGCCCGAAGTTGCCCACGATCTGGTCCTTGGATTCGAGCTGCAACAGCGCCAGGGCGGCCTGGTTGGCCTGGGTGATGGTCACCAGGGAGGCCGCCTCGCGCACGCGCCCGGGCTGCTCTTGCAGGAACGCGGCGAGGTCGCGCACGCCCCGGGCCCGCAGCTTGTCGAACCACTCGCCCACGCGGGAGAAGTCCTCCTCCCAGATGGAGACGGGGTTTTCCTCGAAGAGCGCCCGGTAGCGCAGGTGCATGTCGTCGTCGCGGCGGTCTGGTTTGGCCATGCGGGAAGGGGTGCTCCTTCGGAGGCGCGGTTTTGGCGTGGGTTGGGTGCCGGTTTCGGGGCGGAAAGCCGTGCCGAGCATAGCCCATTCGCGCTGCGAACGAAAGCCTGGCGCGCTACCGTCTTCCCGGGGGGCCTGGTTTCGGGTATTCCATGGGGAAACAAGGAGCATGAGCACATGCGCAAGAGAATGTTCATGGCGGCCCTGGCCGTTTTGTCGATGAGTTTCGCCGGGATGCCGAGCTCGGCCACAGGAGTGGAAGGCGTGTCCCTGGCCCTGTACGGCGACGGCTCGGCCCTGGTGCGCGAGGTGCGCACCCTGGATCTCTCCGGGCCGGTGGTTCTGGAGGACGTGCCCGCGACCCTCGTGCCCGGGAGCCTGGGCCTGCGCTCGCTCTCGACCCCGGGGGGCGCGCTGCTGCGGCGCGTGCTGTTTCGCCCTGGTATTTCCAGCGGGCAAGAGGTGTTGGCGAAGTATGTCGGCCGCAAGGTCGCGGTGCTCCTGCCCGACCCGCGCGACGCCTCGGCCACTGTCCGGCGCGAGGGTGTGCTGCTCTCGGCCGGGGGGAGCCCCGCCTTCCTCCTGGATGACGGCGTCTGGGTGGGCGAACACCGGGGCGTGCTCCTGCCGGAGCTGCCCGAGGGCCTCGCGCCCGGGCCGAGGCTGGAGCTCGGCGTGGAGCGGGGGGGCGCGGCCCGGCAGCGTGTGGAGCTGACCTACCTCTGCCGGGGGCTCGCCTGGAGCGCGGACTATTCCCTGGTGCTGGACAGCGCCGCCGGGCACGGTGCGCTCACGGCCCTGGCCGGGCTGGAGAACGCCTCGGGCACGGACTTCTCCGGGGCCTCGGTCTGGCTGGTGGCCGGGGAGGTGGCCCGCGTGGCCGAGCCCGTAATGCAGCGCGTCAAGGTGGAAATGGCCCACATGGACATGGCCATGGACGCCGGAGGCATGCCCGAGCCCGTCGGTGTGGGCGAGCAGTACGTCTACGCCCTTCCCGGGCGGGTGGACCTGCCCTCGGGCGCGGCCGTACGAGCGGCCCTGCTTTTCGCGCCGGACGTGGCCGTGCGTATCGAGCTTACGAGCACTTTCGGCGTTTCCATCGAGCAGCGCGCGGGAATCATGCGCCAGGCTGTGGAGGAGCGGCTCATACTGAAGAACGACGAGGCCTCGGGGCTGGGCATGCCCCTGCCCGCGGGCACGGTGCGGGTGTACCGCGCGGGGCCGGACGGCGCGCCCCTGCTCGCGGGAGAGGCGCGCATCGGGCATGTGGGCGTGGGCGGCGAGGCGAGCCTGCGGCTCGGTTCCTCCTTCGACGTTTCGGTGGAGCGCGTGCAGACGGCCTGGCGCTCCACGGGCAAGCGTTCGGCCAGCTCCACCTGGGAGATCACGGCGAGGAACGGCGCGGACGTGGAGAAGCGGGTGCGGCTGGTGGAGCGCTTCCCCGGGGAGTGGAGCCTCTCGGGCGCGACCCTGCCGTGGAAGCGGCTCTCCTCCGGGGAGGCGGCCTTCGACCTGCTGCTGCCGCCCGGAGGCGGGGCCACGACCCTGCGCTATACTGTGGGCATGGACTGGTAGACCTGGAATAGACTTGGCCGGATGGCCCTACAGACCCCCGGAGCGAGCCTGTGGCGCGTTTCCGGGGGCTTTGTCGCACCGAGGGGCGGCGGCAGGCGGAAAAGGGCTCAGGAGGGCGTACGCGGGCAAGGGGGGGCCAGGGGCACGTCGGCCTCCACCACGTTGCGCCCGGCCTCACGGCGGTAGCGCAGGGAGGCGCAGACCTGACGGACCATGGCGATGCCCATGCCGCCCACCGTGGGCAGGGGGCGGCAGCCCGGCGATTCGCCGCCCGGGCAGCCTCCGGGCTCGAAGGGCGCGCCGCCGTCCTCCAGGGTCACGCGCACGGCGTCGGGCCCCAGGCTCAGGCGCAGCTCGATGTGGTGCTCGCCGTCGTCCTCGAAGGCATACTTGATGCTGTTGCTCATGAGTTCGTCGATGACGAGCTGCACGGCGTAGCGCGCGCGTTCGTCCGCGCCCCGTCGGCGCAGCTCGTCGTCCGCACCCTGCGCGGCCGCGCGAACTTCCGTGGTGCGATTGGTCCAGCGTGTCTGCCAGATGATGCGCATGCGATGGTCTCCGGGCCCCGGCCCCATTGATAGCAGCGGTTGCCGCGCCGGGCAAGGTCAGGGCTCGGGCGTGCCCCCGGCGCAGCCGCGCGGGCCGAGGCAGGTGTAAGAGGAGATGGACTCCAGCAGCAGGGCCCCGGGGGCCAGCTCGGGCAGCTCGGCCCCGGGCTCCAGCGTGGTGATCACCGTGGAGCCGATGATCCTGCGGCCGGGCAGGGGGCCCTTGGTGGTGGTGCGCACGCCCCAGACCGAGTGGAAGACCATGGGCTCGCCGCCCCGCTGGCCCACGTAGAGCATGATGTGGCCGCGCTTGCCCACCAGGGTCAGAAACGGCGGCAGGGAGCGGAGCCGTTCCTTGCGCTCCCGCGTGTTCAGCCCGGAGATGTCGATGCGTTCCCCGGCTTTGGCCTGCTGGGCGGAGTTGCGCGGCAGGCGCAGGCCAAACGGCGCGAAGAGGTCCATGAGCGTGGAAGAGCAGTCGCGCCGCTCGAAGAGCCCGCCCCAGCCGTAGGGCTCGCCCATCATGCGGTTGCCCAGGGCGGCCACGTTGCCGGGGGTCAGGGCCAGGGGCCAGCGCACCGCCGCCCCGGCCGGGAGGGACACCCGGACGAGCTCGGCGGTGCCGTCGGCCCGGCGCGCAGGGGCCAGGGCTTCGTCCGCCTCTCCGGCCTCGTGCCCGGCCTCGACCGCCAGCGGCAGGAGCATGCCGATGCGCCCGCTGAACAGGAACGCGCCGCCCGCCCCGCGCACGGGCACGGACTCTTCCACCACGGCCAGCAGCCCGGCCTCGCGGTAGCGGTCCATGAACGCCTGGTCCACGAAGGCCAGCTCCCCGGCGCGGACCCAGCCCGCGGCAAAGGGGGCCTCGCAGAGCAGCCACTGGCCGTCGGCCGAGGCGTGGATCACGAACAGGGGCGTTCCGGCCCAGACCAGGGAGTTCTGGTTGTAGTCGAAGGGAAAACCCTCGCCGGGTTCCGTGGGCTCGTCGAAGACGGGTTCGATGGTCGGCAGCACGCGCAGGGAGGCGTGGCTGGTGGCGATGGCCGGTTGCAGAAGGTTGGGGTAGGTTGCGGAGTCGGCGTTTTGCTCCAGCCGCTGCACCCACCAGGAGCCGCGCGGCTGGTAGCTTTCCCCCCAGGTGGTCCGGTTGGCGTATTTGGCGAAGCCCCAGTACAGGTCGTCGCGGGGGTGCACGGCCTCGGCCCTGCTCCAGGGCGCGAAGAACGCCCCCCGGGCCCTGCTCGCGGCTTCAAGGCTTTCCTCCCGAGTGAGCAGGAGGGCCTGCGCGGTGGCTGGGTCGAGGAACGCGGCCAGGTCCTGGGGCGTTCGGGCAAGGTCGAGCAGCGGGCCGGAGGTCGGCTTGGCCGCGCAGCCCGCGAGCGCCGCCAGCAGGAGGAGCAGCCCGAGGGCTGCGCGGAAAACGGCCGTTCGGCGGCGTTCGGATGCCATCATGGTCCGAACATGACCACAGGCCGGGAGGTTTGTCCACTAAAGGTGTTTAATCTTAAAAATTCTAATGAGATTTCACTTCCGGTCCGCTGGGTTGCGTGGTAGCGCAAAAACAGGCTCTGTGAAAACCCCTGAAAAGGAGCGAGGTATGTCGGATTACTTGCAAAAGGACATTCCCCTGGCGCTGCATCACGGCGAGATCCTGACTCTGGATGATGGGACCACCGTGCGCTTCGAGTCCAACGGCGAGGCCAAGGACATCATGATCAACGACAGCTTCTCGCCGGCGACGACCCTGTTCCCGGCGTGCGACTTCGTTGTGCAGGCGTCTGGCAAGAGCTTCAAGCTTACCGCGACCTTCGACGACTGTGTCGAGGTGGCGGAGGCCTAGGCGGTCCGAGCCGTGCGTTCCGGCCCCGAGGGTGGCGGCCTGGAACACTGCGCCGCAGCGGTGGCCGGAGGTCCGGCCCGTAGCGGGAGTGTGGAGTGCGGACCGCGTTCGCGGGGCCGTTCTTGGGGGGTGTTTCGCTCCCTGCCGGGCCCTTCCACCGGGCCTGTTCCGCCAGGCTCCCGGCCACTCGCCCGGCGTGCCTTTCGGGTGGTTTCTCTTTGCGCGGCGGCGCCTCCCGGCATGCGCCCTCCTTGTGCTTCCCGCATGAAGCGTATAGGGGAAGAGAAACGCCGCTCCGCGCGCGGCCCCCTGCCTGGCGCGCTTGCGGCCCCGGAGCCGTTCATGCGCAAATTGCTCTTTCTGCTGATTCCGCTTCTGGCCATGGCCTGCACGCTGGAGCGGAACCCCGCCCTTGCCCAGGGCTCAGGAGCCTTGCGCCCCCTGTACCTGGTGGGCGACGAATCCTACGCCCCCTACTCCTACCGCGACGCCGGGGAGGCGCGCGGCATCGACGTGGAGGTCGTCCGGGAGATGGCCCGGCGGCTGGGCCTGGAGCTGCGCCTGGAGCTGGTGAGCCGCGCGCGCCTGCGCGAGCTGCTGGCGAGCGGCGAATGCGACGGCGCGCTCTCCCTGCGGCCCACGCGGGAGAACCTCGCCCTGGCCCAGCTGCTGCGCGCCGCGCCCCTGCATGCGGGCACCTATTCCGCGTTCATCAAGACTTCGGAGCGCTTCTCCATCGCCGGGCTGGAAGACCTGCGCGGCAAGGACGTCGCCGTGCTGGAAGCCCAGGACCTGGGCCGGGAGTTCGCAGCCCAGGCGCGGGCGGGCGCGTTCCGGGTGCTGGAATTCGCGGACGAATCCCGGGCCGTGGGCGCGCTCCTGCGCGGGCAAGTGGAGGTCTTCCTGGGCCAGACCCAGGCCGTGCAGCTGCTGCTGGCCAAGGGGGGCATGTCCGGCACGATCCAGGCGGAGGGGCCGCCGCTAGTGCGGGCGGGAGGCGAATATCTCGGCCTGGCGCTCAGCTCGGACTACCCCGACAAGGAGGCCCTGGCGCGGCTCATGGAGCTCGCGTTGCGGGACATGCTGGCCGACGGGACCTACCGCCGCATCGTGCACCGCTACATTCTCTAGCGGGGGAGCGGTTTGCATCCGGCCGGGATTGATGTATTCGGGAAACCAAACGCAGGCTCAAGGCATCTGGGAGAAAGAGTCATGACCGAACAGGAAATCAAGGACACCTTTGAAGCCTTTTTCGAGAAGTACAAGAAGACCGAGGGCGACCGCACCTCGTGGTCGGCGTTCTGGACGGACCTCTCCGCTGCCGGGAGCTTCGAGATCAACCTCACCAAGTGCCCCCGGGGCACGGTCTTCAAGCCCTTTGCGGGGAAGGTGAAGCTGCCGGAGATCGAGGGCTGGGAGGCGTTCTTCGCGGCGATTCCCGAGCTGGAGCGCGAGCACCCCGGGCTTTTTGAAAAGGATCGGTTCTTCCAGGGCATGAAGGAAATGGTCTGAACCGCCGATAGGGAAGGCGTACAGGCATACGGACTCAAGAGGGAACCATGAGCAAACATCCGATCATCGTTGTCGCGGCGCTGCTGGCCGTGCTGGCCGCGTCACCCGTCCTCGCAGAAACCGAGGAGGATTTCGCCATGTGCTACAAAACCCTGGCCTCCCAGGACTACCAGCGGTGCATCCTGTACTGCTCCGTCCCGGCGGACGATGAGGAGATCGATCCCTTGGTCCGCTCCGCCGCCATGAGCAACCGGGGCATCTGCAACGAGTTCACGGGCAACCTGCGCCGCGCCCTGGAGGACCAGACCGACGCCATCGAGCTCTGGGAAGGAAATGCCTCGGCGTACGCCAACCGCTCGTTCCTGTTCGTCAAGACGGGCGAACTCGGCCATGCCAAGAAGGACGCCTCCCGGGCCCGGGAGCTGGATCCTTCCTGCCGGATTCCCGAGTTTTAATCCCTGGCCGCCGCAACACGGCGGTTTTCGGCGCAGTTTTCAGAATTGTTCGTCGAGGCCGGGCCTGCGCACTCGCCGCGCGGGCTCCGGCCTCGCTTTTCTTCGTTCTCCCGTTGGCTTTCCCTGGCGTCTCATGCGCTGTTGGGGCGTGGGCTGCGCGCGCCGGGCCTTGGGCCGTGCCGCGCCTCGCGGTGCTTGCTTCCGCTCGCAGTACGCCGGGGGGATGCATACGCGGCGAGGCGGCGGAATGGAGGGATGGAGTAAGAGGGATGAAGCTAAAGGGGATGGAGGCGGCGGCGAGGTGGCGGGGTGCGCGGCCCTGTCCTGCGGGTGGAGGTCAGGGTCGGCCAGGCGCGAAGGCGGCCGGAGGCTCGCCCAGGCTCTTGCCCGCGCGGGGAGGGCGGTCGCCCCGGTTGCCCCGTTCGGCACGCTCGCGTTGCAGGTCCTGGCAGGCCTCGGTGGACCCCAGGGAGCAGGCGTCGAAGAGATTGCGTCGGACTCCGGCGTCATTGCCGGTCAGCTTGTGTATGTCTGCCCGCAGGAGCGGGATTTCGCGGTTGCGCGGGTAGTCGTGCTCCAGGCCGTCGAGCATGTCGAGGGCCTCGTCGTAGCGGCGTTCCCCCGTCAACGCCTCGGCCTGCGCCAGCCCGAGGGAGAGCTTGTCCTCTTCGGCGAAAACACCCTGCGGAGCGAACGCGGCCAACAGCAACAGCCCCACCGTGAGCAACAGGGGCACCATGCCGGGGCCTTCGCCCCGACGCCCGGTACCTGGCGTATGCTGGAATGCCTGAAGCCCGCGCACGTTCTCCCCTCCGTTCGCGCCATTCGCCGTTGCGTCGGTCAGTCCTTGAGCAGTTCGTCCACCATGCGGTCCAGCTCTTCCTCTCCGGGGGTTTCCTGCTCCGCCCCTGCCGACGGGGTGGCCGCCTGCTGGCGCACCTCTCGCAGCAGCTTGTCCGCGTCCACCTCGTCCTCAAGCAGGTCTTCGGAAACCACCTCGGCCCCGCGCTCCACGAGGATGCCGTCCTTCCAGACGCCCGAGAAGGCGTGGTCGTCGGCGGTGTAATAGGTGCCGACGCCGTTGCGGGCGTTGTTCTCGAAATGTCCTTCGTAGCGATCGCCGTTCTTGTAGAAGTAGATGCCCTCGCCGCTGATGATGCCGTCCACGAACCGGCCCTCGTAGCGGTCGCCGTTGGGATACTCGTACATGCCCTGGCCGTTGCGGTGGTTGTTCTTGAACTCGCCGGAATACTTGTGACCCCGGGTGATCTTCACGCCCGTGCCGTTGACGCAGTCGCCCTCCACGCACTGGGCGCGGGCCGGGAGCGCGGGCCAAAGCAGGAAGAGCAGCGAGGCGAGCACAAGGGCACAGCGGCAGCCACGGCCGGGAATGCGGCTCGCGTTGCGCGCGGGGGCAGGTGCGTAGGGGCACGGAATGTTCATTCGTTTCCTCTCGGCGCCATGGCGCAGGCGCTTCACGGGTGTGTACCCGCTGCGGCGGGTTTCATCAAGATGCGGGGGGGGCGTCCTCGGAGCGGTCCGAGATGCCGAAGAACTCGTCCGCCCATTGGAAGGCGACGCGGTACGACTCGGCCACGGAGCCGGGGGGCAGGTCGAGCCCCAGGGCCACCTGGCCGAGCGCGTCCCAGTCTCCGGACTCGATGGTCGTGGCCAGGTCGAGCCACGGTGCCAGGGGGCCGTCGTGGGTGAGCAGCGCGCGGCGGATGCTTGAGGCCAGGCTCAAGGGGGCCAGCACCTGCTCCATGGGCAGCCGCATGACAGCATCAAGCAGGGAGAACAGGCCGACGAGGAAGAGGCTGTCCGCTAGGCCCTCGCGGCCGGAGGCGCGGGCCACGTTTTCCAGGAATTTTGCCCTGTGCGCGGAGAGGTAGCCGAGCTCACGGTTCTTCCTGTTGGGTTCCAGGTCCGTGAGCAGGATGATCCGCAGCCAGTTGCGGATGGGCCGCCAGCCGCCCAGGACCACGGCCTGGCGAACCGAGGAGATGTGTTGCGAAAAGGAGAAGTGCGCCGAGTTGAGGAAGGTCAGCAGGCGGTAGGTGAGGGCCAGGTCCGGCTCTATGGCCTGGGCAAGGCCCTCGAAGTCCGGTTCGTCGGGCAGCAGCAGGTCGAACAGGCGCAGGCGGGAGACGGCGGCCGAAGGGATGGTCCGCGAGGAGTGGATCTCCGTCTTGGTGAAGAAAAACCCGTGCAGCAGGTCGAAGCCGAGGTTCATGGCGGTTTCCCGCAGGTCGGCGTCCTCGATTTTCTTGGCCATGGCCAGGGCGCCGGAATCGTGCGCGAGGGTCGCTGAAGCGCGCATGGCTGCGTAGTCGGAAGCCAGTGCATCGCAGATGAGGATGTCGGCCTGTTCGAGGAGCTCCGGTGCCATGGTCCGCTCCGGGTCGTGGTCGAGGGCCAGGCGGTAGCCCTCCGCCTTGAGCGCCCGCAGGGCCGCGAGGTCCTCCGGGCCGGTCATCCCCGAAGGGTTCACGACCATGATGGTGCGGTCCGCCGGGAGGACGACGGGAAAGTCCTCACGAATACAGCGCGGGGGGAAGTGGATCAGGGTCTTGGCGTCCGGCGGCAGGCACCCGGAGAGGAACGGCAGGCAGGCCAGGACACTTGCCGTGGCGTCGTAGGCGCTGTCATAGGTGGCCCAGGAGTCTTCCTGCGTGTGTCGGTGCAGCAGCAGATAGCCCCAGACGTTCATGTTCCTGTGGAACACGGGCTGGCGTGCAACAAACGTGTCTTTGTAGATGGTGCAGTCCACGGGAGCTCCAAGAGGTTGTGCAGCCGCTCTTCCTTGTCGCTAATATGTCGCCTCCCGCGGTGTCAACCGATATCATCCCGTGTTTCCGGGTTGTTGCCTTCGAGCTGCGGGGGGCTGGCGTTCCGTGCATGCGGTGCGGCATGGGCTGCCTGCGGCATGGGCCTGATGCCGGATTCCACGGGCTTATGGCTTGCGGGGCCCACGGACGAGGCTATCCTGAACCCGCACTTGCGGAGCTGCCGGACAGTGGGGAGCAACCCCTCCGGATCGCGACGTATTGGGATGGCGATCAGCATGGTCTTCTTGTTGTATTGTAACTAGCTGTTGTATATGAACTGATAATGCATACGGAGCACAGCGCCGCCGACGCAGGATCAGAACTTAATCGCCTATGCTGTAGTTGTCAACGAATCTGTATAAAATTTCTGGTATATTGCATAGTTGTATTTCAAAATGGTCTTCCGTAGCGTTATAAGTTTTTGCTATGCATTGTATTGTCACTGCATTATATGTTCTCTGATATTGCAGTTGCGAACAATGGTGCGTGGAACGCTGGTGCGTGGGCCCCGTTTGGGCTAGGGTCTGGAGGGAGGTGCCCGTGGCGCGCCTTGTGGAAGATACCAACAGCACTCGGAGGGTGGATATGATCGTCAAGCTGTGGATGACCAGGGAGCCCATGACCTTCGGCGAGGACATGTCGGTCCTGGCCGCTGCGGAGGTCATGCGCAACCAGCACGTGCGGCAATTTCCGGTTATCGACGGGAATGGTGCCCTTGTGGGCATCGTTTCCGACCGCGACATCCGCGATGCCATGCCGTCCAAATTCGTGGCCGAAGGACCGCTGGAGGATTCCGGGGCGGGGCTTTTGACCCTCACAGTGGGGCAGATCATGACCCCGGACCCGGAGACGGTTTCGCCCATGACCGCCATGGACGTGGTGGCGGACCGGCTGGCCAAGCTCAAGGTCGGCGGCATGCCCGTGGTGGACGGGAACGGCGCGCTGGTGGGCATTGTCACCGAGGTGGACGTATTCCGCTTCCTGAGCTCGGCCACGGGCCTGGCCAGGGGCGGCGCGCAGCTGGCCGTGCGGCTGGAGGCCCGGCCCGGGCCGCTCTCGGAGCTGCTGGCCGCCCTGCGCGAGCAGGAGGTCCATTTTTCCTCGGTGCTCACCTCGCATGATTACGAGCAGGCGGGCTACCGCCACGCCTACATCCGGCTGGAGAGCCTGGGCGACCACAGCATCGGTTCGCTCGTGGCCTGCCTGAGCGGCGACTACGACGTGCTCTACTACATCCAGGACGGCGAGGCCGTGAACCTGGAGGATGATCCCTCCTGACGGCCGCCCGAAGGCGCTTCGCACGCCAACAGGAACGAGGCTGACGAGAGGTTGATGAGAGACTGATCAAAAGGCCCGCGCGGAGACGCATCCGCGCGGGCCTTTTTGTCTGGCAGGCGGCTGGCGATTTTCCGGCGGCCTGCACGGGGATGATGCGTGTGCCGCCAGGGGAGGTTGGAGGACAAACACATGGCAAAAACTCGAAAAAGTGCCCCAATGAGTTGACAAAATTAACTGCAAAATAATAATAGAGAGATATAAATAACCATGAAATCAGTCTAGTTGGGTATTGCAAATGACTGCTACTATTGTGGATGAACTCCGCCTCTCCGAAAAATCGCCCCTTCTTGCCCGGGCGGCCCGTTTGCAGGGTGAGCTGGCCATGCTGTGCAGGGTTCCGTCCGCGCCGGGTTTTCTTGAGGAGCTGGAACGAAAGCTCCTGCGCGAATCCATCCACGCTTCGGCGGCCATAGCGGGGAACCCCATGCGCGCGGACGAGGTGCTCGCGCTCCTGGAGCGCGGTGCCGACGCCCCGGAGACCCCTGCGGGCCCCACCGTGGCCCGGGCCCGCAGGGAGGTGTCCAACCTGGCCCTGGCTTACGCGCCCCTGCCCGTGGGCAGGGAAGGGGAGTCCGTGTTCGGGGTCTCCGAGGGGTTCGTGAAGAAGGTCCACACCGTGCTCGTGCAGGGCACGGGCTCCGGTGCGCCGGGAGCGACAGGGACGGCGGGAACGCCTGGGGAATATGCGGCCGCAGAGGGCGACATTCAGGCCGAGATGCTCCGCCTGGTCACCTGGATCAACGGTGCGGACCCGCTCCTGGGCAATCCCATCCTCCGCGCGGCGCTGTGCCACTACGGGCTGCTCTCCCTGCGCCCCTTTGCAGCGGGCAGCGGCCGCACGGCGCGTTTCTTCGAGACGTCCATCCTCGTGGTGGCCGGGCTGCGCTTCGTGCCATACCTTCTGCCCGTGCACTACCACGCCAACATCGACCGCTATCTCGGGTTCTTTCTGAACACGGGTCTGAAAACGGGGCCAGGCCAGGGGCCAGATCGGGGGCCAGATCGGGGGCCCGGGGCCGCCGAGTTCGTGGAGTTCGTGCTGGAGGGCGTCCGCAAGGGACTGGACGACGTGCGCGAGCGCGTGCTCGAACCGGTGCGCGACATGGCGCTCAGGAAGCACTTCGACTCCCTGCGGCAGGAGCGGCGCATCAAGGACCGCGCCCACTCCCTGCTGCACCTGCTCCTGGACCATGCCGAGCCGTTCCAGCTCAAGGACCTGTTTCTTCGGCAGCCGTTCAAGCTGCTCTACGACCGCGTGACGGAGCACACGGCCCGGCGCGACCTGCTGCGGCTCATGGAGCTGGGGCTGCTCGCCAAGGACGGCACCAGCTACACCTTCCAGCGGCGCGCCCTGGGGTAGACCGCCGGGATCGTCCCGGCCGGATCAGGAATTGCGCGAGACGATGCGCCCGGACTCGCGTTCGGGCTGGATCCATTCGCTCGTCATGTTGCCCTCCTTGTCCACCACGGGATGGGGGTCCACGGTTCGGGGCACGATGTCGCCGAATCCCTGCTTGAGCGCCCTGTCGAGCATGTCGATGTATTCCCTGAAGATATTGGAGGCGATACTCGTGGAGAGCCCCGAGAGCTGGCGGAAGAACCGCAGGGTTTCGATCTGGCCTTCGACGAGTTTCATGACGGCATTCGCTCCAAAAGATGGAATTCTGCTCCCGATTTATCGGCAGAAACGGCGAAAAACTTGAGGGCAGTGCCCGGCGCAGTAGTGCAGTAACGGAAATATTAAGAAAATTATACTGTGAAAATTGATAGTTGGATGAAAAATAAAGAAAAATGCATGGCGCGGCGTAAAGAGATTTCCGGGAAGGACGATCAGGCAGGTGCGAGCCTCGATGGGGAGGGAGAGACCAACCCCTAGAACGAAAACCCCATTGGAGGAACGCCATGTCTCTGGTGATCAACCACAACCTGATGGCCATGAATGCCGCCCGTAACCTGGGCACGGCGTATGGACAGCTCTGGACGTCCACCAAGCGTCTTTCTTCCGGCCTGCGCATCACCACCGCAGCCGACGACGCCGCCGGGCTGGCCGTGCGCGAGCTCATGCGCGCGGAAATCCAAAGCATGCAGCAGGGCGTGCGCAACGCCAACGACGCCATTTCCCTGATCCAGACAGCAGACGGCGCGCTCTCCGTCATCGACGAGAAGCTCATCCGCATGAAGGAGCTGGCCGAGCAGGCCGCCACCGGCACCTACAACTCGGACCAGCGCCTGATCATCGACTCCGAATACCAGGCCATGGCCTCGGAGATCACGCGAATCGCCAACGCCACGGACTTCAACGGCATCCATCTGTTGAACGGCAACCTTTCCAGCGCCACGCACGACGGCTCCGGCCTGACCTCCACGGGCATGCTCAAGGTCCACTTCGGCACCGGGAACGATTCCGCCGAGGACTATTACTACATCCGCATCAACACGGCCACGGCCTCGGCCTTCGGCCTGGGCATCGCCGCCGGAAACTCCATCTCCACCCAGCAGCTCGCCCAGGAATCCCTGGACAGGCTCAACAACGCCATCATCTCCAAGGACACCATCCGGGCGCACCTCGGCGCGCTCCAGAACCGTCTGGAGAACACCATCACCACCATCGAGATCATGGCCGAGAGCCTCCAGGCTTCGGAGTCGCGCATCTCGGACGTGGACGTGGCCTCGGAGATGACCGAGTTCGTGCGCACGCAAATCCTGACCCAGGCGGCGGTGGCCATGCTCAGCCAGGCCAACTCGCTGCCCAGGATGGCCTTGCAGCTCATCAGCGGCTAGGCCCGCATGGTTCCGGGGTAGACGCCCGGAATCAACCTGGTATCAGCCCGGGGCAGACCCGGGACCGGCCGGGGCGCATCCCCGGCAGTGTGGGCGGAAGGCAGAGACAGACGTTGCAGGCGCCGACGCGGAGGGGTCCGCGTCGGCGCCGCCGTTGTTTTTGGCGGCTAGAGCAGGAAGAGTTCGATGATTTCCACGGCGGAGTACGCCTGGTGGAGGCTTGCGAGGAACAGGGCGGCGTTGGCCGCGCCGTGGGTCAGGGCCAGGC
>JBFWJM010000023.1:0-20357 GCA_050253205.1 Desulfovibrionaceae bacterium | reverse complement strand
GCTTCGCGGGGCGCGGTCCCTCACGTATTGTCTCATACGCTTCGTGCCCGCGCCCCGCTCGCGCCTGGCATCCGACCCCTTCGGCAAAGCCCGGGGGTGCGGAGAAGGGGCGGCCCATGGCGCGGAGGGCTCGGTTCGGGGTAAGAAGGGGCGTGAAAGCCGCCGCCAGGCCGGACGACCCGGGGGGGGACGGAAAAAGAGGTCAAAAGCGCAGGCGCCCAGGCGGTCCCTCACGTATTGTCTCATACGCTTCGTGCCCGCGCCCCGCTCGCGCCTGGCATCCGACCCCTTCGGCAAAGCCCGGGGGCGCGGAGAAGGGGCGGCCCATGGCGCGGAGGGCTCGGTTCGGGGTAAGAAGGGGCGTGGCGGAGGGGGGGCAGGCCAAAGGCCGGGCGCAGCCGCCGATGCGCCGGGATCAGGAACCCAGGAACGACTGCGGGATCAGCCCCGCGATCTTCTCGGCGGCCTCTTCGGCCCCATAGAGCGAGCTGTCCAGCGTCAACTGGTAGTTCGCCGCATCCTTCCAGTGCTCCCCCGTATATTCCAGGCAGTATTGGGCCCGCTCGCGGTCGAGCCGTTCAAGCTCCCGTTCCGATACGGCCGAGGCCACGCCATACTCGTTCACGATCTTCGAGAGGCGGTATTTCTTGTTCGCGTGGATGAACACGCTGAAGCAGCGGGGGTGGTCCTTGAGGATGAAGCTGGTGCAGCGGCCGACGATGACGCAGGGCCCGGCCGAGGCGATCTCCCGGATGATCTTGCTCTGCACCAGGAAGAGCACGTCCGACGGCGGGAGCTCGTCCTTCACGTAGGCGTAGTTCCGCATGTAGAGTTCACCCAGCAGGCTCCGGGCCAGCTTCTGCTCGTTTTCGCGGATGTATTCCTCGGTGAAGCCGCTCTCCTCGGCGGTGATGCCGATGAGCTCCCTGTCGTAGAAGGCGATGCCCAGCCGCTCGGCCAGTGCCCGGCCGATCTCGTGGCCGCCGCTGCCGTATTCCCGCGAGATGGTCACCACGAGGGGCGAACCGGAAGGGGCCGCCTCCTCCCCGGGCAGGCTGCCTTGCGCCTGCGCGCCGCCGAGCCACGCCTCCAACCGGGGGAACTTGGTCTTGAACACCCGGATGAGCGGGCCCACCACCAGGGCGGCGATGACCGTGCCCTCGCGGATGCCCTCCACGGTGCCGAAGAAGAGCAGAGAGCTGGCCAGCCCGAAGAGGACCATGCCGCTATCGAACGAGACCTTCAGCTTGCCGAATTCCTTCTTGTACGTATCCGCCACCACGGCCACCAGCCCGTCTCCCGGAAGGTACACGACGTTCGCGCTCACCAGGCAGAAGAGGCCCATGGCGATGAGCACGCAGCTCCCCAGGCACGAGAGCATCTGCCACAGGTAGACGGTGGGGTTGAGCCAGGACAGGAGATACAGCGAAAAGTCGATGCAGTAGCCGAATATCGTGAGCGAGACGAGCTGCGAGAAATGCAGCAGCGTGTACCGTCTGCGCAGGATGGCGACCTGCGCCAGCACGAGCAGCAGGTTCATGAGGATGGTCAGTTCGCCGATGGTCAGGTCGAATCGCAGGCTGTAGACGTAGGGGATGCAGGAGACGGGCGAAACGCCCAGGTCCGCCTTGACGGAAAGGGCCACCCCAAAGGCCAGGATCAGCAGCCCGGCGAGGTCGGCGGCGAGTTTCCTCGGCAGGGTGGGGGAGGGCTTGTACATGGTGTTTTGGGGGCCTCAGCCCGCCAGGGTTTGTTCGATGTTGGAGAGTGCCTTGTCAAGCAGCAGGGTGAACTGCTCCCGCTCCCCGGTGTCGAACCCGGCCAGCAGGATGGCGTTGTGGTTGGCGAGGATGTCGATGATCCGGGGCTGGAGGCGCTGCGCCTTGGCCGTGGGGTAGACTCTTTTCTTCCTGCCGTCGGAGGGGTCGTCCTCCCGCCGCACCAGGCCCTGGCGCTCCAGGTGCTGCAACGCTCTTGCCGTGGCGGCGCGGTCGATGCGCAGGTGGTTTGTCAGCTCCTCCTGGACGATGCCCTCGGAGGCGAGGATCTTCATCAGGAAGGGGAGCTTCGCGGGGCTGATCTCCAGCTCGGCCAGCCGCCCCCCGAGGTGCAGCATGTTCAGGCGGGAGAGGGTGGAAAGCCGCCGCCCCAGGGAGTCCTGGTCGAATTGTCGCAGGGTTTCTTTGGTCATATCGGTTCCGGTTCGGGACTCGGAAAAATCGTTGACTAGTCAATAAAATTTCACGCTCCGCTTGTCAATCCCCGAGGGGCCTTGCCCGGCAAACGCAAAAGCCCCCCGACCCGGGGCCGGGGGGCTTCACGCTCGGGGAATCGCTTGCCGGAAGTTCGCTAGCTGTTGCGCCGCGCGCGGCGCAGGCCCATGAGCCCCATGAGGCCGGAGCCGAGCAGCCAGGCCGCGCCGGGTATGGGCGTGGCCGAGGTGCCCGTGGCCGAGGAGCCGTCCGCCAGGGCCTGCACGTGGATGCCCACGGTCACGCCGCTCTCCGGGAGGTGGACGGCCTGTGCGGGCTGTGTGGAGTGCGAAGGGCCGGGCGAAGTGCCGGGCGAGGAGCCGGGCCGGGCTATTTCGGCTCGATGGCTTCCAGGCCGCCCATGTAGGGCCTCAGCGCCTTCGGCACCTCGATGGAGCCGTCGGCGCGCTGGTAGTTCTCGATGACCGCCACCAGCGCGCGGCCCACGGCGAGGCCCGAGCCGTTCAGCGTGTGGGCGAGGCGGGGCTTGCCCCCGCCCTCGGGGCGGAAGCGGATGTTCGCCCGGCGGGCCTGGAAGTCCTCGCAGTTGGAGCACGACGAGATTTCACGGTAGGTGTCCTGCCCGGGAATCCAGACCTCCAGGTCGTAGGTCTTGGCCGCAGAGAAGCCCATGTCCCCGGTGCACAGGGTGATGACCCTGTAGGGCAGCTCCAGGAGCTGGAGAATCCTCTCGGCCTGGGCGGTCATGCGTTCCAGCACGTTGTAGGAGTCGTCCGGGTGGGCGAAGAAGACCATCTCCACCTTGTGGAACTGGTGCTGGCGGATGAGCCCGCGCGTGTCCTTGCCGTAGCTGCCCGCCTCGGAGCGGAAGCAGGGCGTGTGGGCGCAGTAGCCCCGGGGGAGGTCGGCCTCCTCCAGTATCTCGCCCGCGTGCAGGTTGGTGAGCGGCACCTCCGCCGTGGGGATGAGCCAGTAGTCCCAGCCCTCCTGGCGGAAGAGGTCCTCCGCGAACTTGGGCAGGTTTCCTGTGCCTGTCAGGGCGGCGGTGTTCACGAGGTAGGGCGGGATGGTCTCGATCATGCCGTGCTCTTCCACGTGGGTGTTGAGCATGAGCTGCGCCAGGGCGCGCTCCAGCCGCGCGGCCCAGCCGAACTGGACCACGAAGCGCGAGCCCGCGAGCTTGGCCGCGCGTTCGAAGTCGAGCCCGCCGAGGGCCGTGCCCAGGTCCCAGTGCTCGCGCACGGGGAAGTCGAAGTCCCGGGGCGTGCCCCAGCGGCGCGCCTCGGGGTTGTCCTCCTCGCTGGCCCCGAGGGGCACGGAGGCGTGGGGCAGGTTCGGGCAGGCCAGCAGCCAGGCGCGCTCGGCCTCCTCCACCCCGGCCAGCTCCGCGTCCAGGTCCTTGGCCCGGGCGGCCACCTGGGCCATGGCCTCGATGAGCGCGGAGGCGTCCTCCCCGGCGCGCTTCCTGGCGGAAATGTCCTTGGACGTGGCATTGCGCTCGGCCTTGAGGGTCTCCACCTCGGTGGTCAGGGCGCGGCGGCGTTCGTCGAGCTCCAGGAACTCGGCCACGTCGATCCCGGTGCGGCGCGCCTGGAGCGCGTTCTGCACGGTTTCGGCGTTCTCGCGTACGAATTTCAGGTCCAGCATGGGTGTCTCCTCGGTGATGCGTTCCCACACGGCTTGTAGCCGAAGATGGGCCGGGAGTGAAGGGCCAGTTTACTGGAGGAGCGGGCCGCCCCCCGTTCCATGACCGTCGCGTTTGCGGTCCCGGCGGTCCATGCGCTCCATGCGCTCCATGAGCGAGTCGATATCCTCGTCGAACAGTTCGTCCTCCAGGGAGGCCGCCGTGTCTTCGGCGTCTTGTTCTTCGTCTTCTGGGGGCGCTTCGTCGTCGAGGGCGGCCCAGCGGTCGCTGGCGGACTGCACGGCCCAGGCTCCGGCCAGGGCCGCCCCGGCCACGGCCACCAGCCCGAGGCCGAGATCGCGCGCGAAAAGGCTCCAGAGGAGCAGCCCGGCCAGCAGCGCCAGGGCCAGGGCCTCGGCCCGTTTGCGCCGGGTCCAGGGGGCGGCGCGCCAGGCGGCGTCGCGCTGCGAGGCCCGGGCGAGCAGGCGGCCCGTGGCGCTTTCTTCCGCCGGGGGCAGGCGCAGGTCGAAGAGGCTGGCCGCCGCGAGGATGGCCCCGGTGGAGAAGGCCAGGGCGCCGCGCGTGCCCAGGGAGAGCGCCAGCAGCGCGAGGCCGAGGGCCCGAAGACCCCAGTTCCAGGGGATGGTGCGCCGCCGCAGGGCGCGTTCAAGCGTGGGCGGGAGGCCGGGCATCTGGTTTTCGTATTTCGGTGCGCCGGGAATTGCAAGCGCGCGCGGGTGCTGCTATGGAGAACGCAAGGAAGGATGTCATGGAAGAGTTGGTCAAAGAACTTGGAAAACACATGTGCGAGCGGGGCTGGAAGCTGGCCACGGCGGAGTCGTGCACGGGCGGCCTGGTGGCCGTGCGGTGTACGGACGTGCCCGGCAGCTCGGCCTGGTTCGCGGGGTCCGTGGTGGCCTACTGCAACAACATCAAGCTCTCGCTGCTCGGCGTGGCGGGCGACGTGCTCAAGCGCCTGGGCGCGGTGAGCCGCGAGGTGGCCGAGTCCATGGCCGAGCAGGTGCTGACCACCATCGGCGCGCACGTCTCCGTGGCCATATCGGGCATAGCCGGGCCGGACGGCGGCACCGAGGACAAGCCCGTGGGCACGGTCTGGATCGCCTGGGCCACGTATGACGAGGTCATGCGTTCCGAGGTCTTCCACTTCGAGGGCGACCGCGCCGCCATCCGCGAGCAGGCCGCCCGAGCGGCCATCGAGGGGCTCCTGGCCCTGGTGCGCTGACCTTTCCCCCGCAACCAGCCTCATCTCGGCTCCATTCCGGCCCCGCCCTTGCGCGGGGCCTGTTTTTTGCGGAGAATCGCCCCATGCCCGCGACCTCTCAGCCCGGCGCAGTGCGCTGCTTTGCGGCCCTGCCGCTCCCCGGCCCCTGCCGCGAGGCCTTGGGAGTGCTGCTCGCGGGCCTGCGAAAGGTGCTGGATGCCGAGCGCCATGGCCCGGGGGCGGCCTTTCGGCCGGGCTTTGTCCGCCCGGAGAACGCCCACCTGACCCTGCGCTTTCTCGGCGACGTGGACGCGGCGCGGGTGCCCGGGGTGCTCCGGGCGCTGGCGGGGGTCCGCTTTGCGCCGTTCGCGTTGCGCCTGGGGGGGCTGGGCGGCTTTCCCTCCCTGGCGCGGCCGGGTGTGCTGCTCCTGGAGCTGGCGCAGGGCGCGACCGAGTGCGCGGGGCTGGCGCGGTTGGTGGAGGAGGCGCTCGCGCCGCTGGGCTTCGAGCAGGAAACGAGGCCCTTCCGCGCGCACGTGACCCTTGCGCGGCTGCGGGGAGCGGGCCGGGGGCGCGGGCCCGCCGTGCCCGCCGGGGCCGTGGGGCGGGCGGCGGAGCTGGTGGCCACACTGGTGGCGGCGCGTCCGCTGCCCGCGTTCCGGGCGGAGCGGTTCACGCTCTACCGTTCCACTCTGGGGCCGGGAGGGCCCGTGTACACGCCGCTGGGGGAGTTTTCGGCGCGAGGCTGAGCCCGGCCGAAGGCGGACAAAAAAAAGGGAGCCCGGGGGCTCCCTTCCGTTTGCGGGGCGGGGGAACGCCCTAGAGGTAGTCCCCCCGGTTGAACTTGATCTGCTCGGTGGTGGCGAGCACTTCCAGTTCGTCCGCCACGTCCTGGAGGCCCGGGTGCCCGGCGGCCATGCCCTTGAGGTCGGCCACGTCGGACTGGAGGTTCTCCAGGGCGGCGTAGGCCTCGCGCAGGCTTCCGGAGCCGGTGTCGCCAAGGATTCCGGCGTAGGTCTCCAGCGAGTCGAGCGTCCGCTCGACCTGGGCCACGGCCTCGCCTTCGGCGGCGCTGGCGTCCACCTGCGCCACGGCCTGCGTGGCGAAGAGCGGATGCATGGCCTGGATGCCCGGCGGCGGGGGCGCGGCGCTGGCGGCCTGCGTGGTCCCGGCCTTGGAAACCTCCTCCCCGAGGATGTCCCCGAAAGCCTGGCCCGGTTCGGCGGTCCGGTTCGTCCTGGCCTGGTCCTGGCTTTGACGAACGCCCTCGATCTGATCAGGATGGATCTTCATAGCACACTCCTCATCCTGGGTTTCCCGTGACTTTGCAAGGAGTTTGCCAACCTGTTCCGAAAAGATAACATGTAAAAATATCAAGAATTGTTCGGAAGCTGGCCGGGCAAATTCTGCCGCTGTTTCCGGCGTGCGCGCCCCAGGGTGCTGCACGCAGGGTAAAACAGTCCACAGGCCTTGTCCACCGGGCATCGAAGTGCAGCTCCCGGGAGAAAGCCATGGGAAGATCATGGACATCTTTTCTCGCTGTGCTACACTGGAGCCAGGAGCGCGAAAGAGCATTCCAAGGAGGAAATGATGGCTGAAATCAAGAAGATATTGTGCGCCGTGGACTTCTCGGAACAAAGCCGCCATGTGGCGGAATACGCCGCGACCCTGGCCCGGGCCCTGGAGGCGGAAATCCTGTGCGTGTACGTGGCCCCGAGCCTCTCGCAGTATGTGGGCTTCAAGGTGCCCGCCAGTTCCATCGACGACTTCGTGGCCGAGATCGTCTCCGGCGCGGAGACCACCATGGGCGAGTTCGTCAAGGACAACTTCAACGGCATCCCGACCACGAACCGCGTGCTCACGGGGTATGCGGCCGAAGAGGTGCTCGACCTGGCCGAGGCCGAGAAGGTGGACATGATCGTCATGGGCACCCACGGGCGCAAGGGCATCGACCGCATGCTCTTCGGCTCCGTGGCCGAGAAGGTGGTCAAGTCCGCCAAGTGCCCGGTGGTGACCGTCCGGCCCATCGACTGATTCCTTCGGATACCCGCCCGGCCCTGCTGCCGGGCGGGTATCCGTGCTCTCATAGCGGCCCGATTACGGCCAGGCAGCGGCAGGGCAATGCCCTTATCGCGCAAACCGTCCCGCTCTTTACTCGCGCCGCCGAAGACGGTAAGCAGGCAGCCTGCCTGCAATCCACACCGACGGAGAACCGCCATGGGCAAAAAGCGCGTGCGCCCTGAGATACTGGAATTCAAACCCTACACCCCGGGCCTGAACATCGAGCAGATCCAGGAACGCTACGGCCTGGACACGGTGATCAAGCTGGCCAGCAACGAGAACCCGCTGGGGGCCTCGCCCGTGGTGCGCAAGGTCATCGGCGGGCGCGCGGCCCACGCCTTCCGCTACCCGCTCAACCACAGCCCCGCCCTGGTGGAGCCCCTGGCCGCCTCCCTGGGGGTGGCGCAGGAGCTCGTGGTGGCCGGCAACGGCTCCGACGAGATCATCGACATGCTGTTTCGCGTGGTGGCGCACCCCGGGCGCGACAACGTGGTCTGCTACGAGTCGTGCTTCAGCATGTACCGCATGTGCGCCAAGCTCTGCGGCGTGGAGTACCGCGAGGTGCCGCGCGGGCCCGGCTTCGCCCTGCCGCTGGAGGCCATGGCCGAGGCGGCCGACGAGAACACCGCCATGGTCATTGTCACCACCCCGGACAACCCCACGGGCCTGGCCGTCACCGTGCAGGCGCTGGAGCGCCTGGCCGATGCCCTGCCCGAGGGCACGCTGCTGGTGGTGGACGGGGCGTACACGGAGTTCGCCCGCCCGGCCGAGGCCTACGACCCCACCCCCCTGGCCGCGAGCCGGGAGGACGTGGTGGTGCTGCGCACCTTTTCCAAGGCCTACGGGCTCGCGGGGCTGCGCCTGGGCTACGGGGTCATGCCCGTCTGGCTGGCGGACTACCTGCGCCGCGCGCGCATCCCCTTCACCGTGAACCAGCTGGCCGAGGCCGCGGGCATAGCCGCCCTGGAGGACGGCGTGTTCCTGGCCGAGACCCTGCGCACGGTCTTCGAGGGCCGGGCGTTCCTGGCCGGGGAGCTCGGCGGGCTGGGCTGCGAGGTGCTGCCCTCGGAGTCGAACTTCCTCATGTTTCGCCCCGGCAAGGACGCCGCCCTGGTGCACGAGGGGCTCCTTTCGCGAGGGATCATCGTGCGGCCGCTGGCGAGCTTCGGGTTCGGCGAGTGGCTGCGCGTCAACGTCGGCACCATGGCCGAGAACAGGGCCCTTGTGGCGGCCCTGGAGGAGGTGCTTGCCTCATGAAACCGACCATCGTCACCCTGGACGGCCCCGCAGGGGTCGGCAAATCCACCATCGCCAAGCGCGTGGCCGGGGCGCTGGCCATCGCCTACCTCGACACGGGAGCCATGTTCCGCGCGGTGGCCTTCAAGCTCGGGGCGGGCTCGTGGAGCTGGCCGGAGGACGAGCTGCGCGACGGGCTCCAGGGGCTCTGCTTCCGGCTGCACGGCACCGGGGAGCTCTCGGGCCTGGTGGTCAACGAGGAGTTTCTCGACAGGTCCATCCGCACCGAGGAGGTGGGCATGTGGGCCTCGAACCTCGCCCGCCTGCCCGTGGTGCGCGACTACCTCAAGGAAGCCCAGCGGGAGATCGGCCTTACGGCCTCGCTGGTGGCCGAGGGGCGCGACATGGGCACCGTGATCTTCCCGCAGGCGGCGCACAAGTTCTTCCTGGACGCGAGCATCGAAGAGCGCGCGCGCAGGCGCTGGCTCCAGCTCCAGTCCATGGACCGCCCGGCGGACCTGGAGGAGATACGCGCGGCCATCGCCGAGCGCGACGAGCAGGACCGCAACCGGCCCGTGGCCCCGCTCCGGCCCGCCGAGGACGCCGTGGTCCTCGACACCTCGGAGATGAACAAGGACGAGGTCTTTGCCACCATCATGGGGCACATTCGCAGCAAGGCGGACCAGTGAACCGATGAATCGACTCTTCCGCGCATGAAAAACCCGGCTCCGGCCGGGTTTTTTTTGGAAGCGATTGTCTCAGGGGTTCACCCTCGTAGATAAATGCGTTCATCATTGGGCAGTGGACTTTCTAGCCTCAACGTAGCGCATGAGATCAAAATACATAGAAACCGTAGATGTCTTTTCTTCAAGCTCTTTCGGTTGTACCAAGTGAAAGTCGTTTTTTCGGTAAAACTCGATGGCATCACGGTATGCGTCGACAGTCATAAACCGACAACCAGTTCTATTCGCAGTTGTGAAAATCAGCTTAAGAACATTGAGCAAGTATGTGCCAATTCCTTGTTGGGCGAGATTTTTTCTTACAGCGAGTCGACCAATTTTGACTGCTGGAAATTCGCTATATCGTTTGGTAATTGGGAACTTTCTCTTTTTCCTGCTGTTGTTCAGGTGTCGGATGGAATCATTCAGCAAGCTGACATAAGCAACTGGAGGTGAAATTTCACCATCTCGTTTCAGACGCATTGCATATGTAACAGCTAGGAGTTTCTCTTGATGAGGGTGGGCATCGTTGATAATAAAATCATCCAAATCCTCGTCTCCACAGCAAAACCCGTCGAAAACATTAAAGTCTTCGACGGGTTCTAAAATGCAATGATCGTCTGTGAAGCTAGTTCGAGCAGGTGTTAACACTGGCAAACGCGAGATCTTTCGCCTTTTCCAAGTCGGGAGCCTTTGTCACCTTAAGAGGCGTCTTGAGTCGCTTCTCAATACGTCGATTGAACTTGCGAGCATCGCGATCCTGCAAAATTGGTGTAGGCTTGATTGGTCTTGCCATTTCTAAATCCTCCTGTAATTAATCAGGAGTTATTTGAGTCTGTTGGGCCGCATGTGCCAGGAAGCCCGTGCTAACGGGCATTTGCCCGTTAGCACGGGCTTCCTGGCATGTCAAATGCGTATGCGTACAATTAAGATATGCATAATTTCTGCTGGATGCAAGATGTAAATGTATAAGTAAGACGATGACGTCGATTGTCAAAGAGCATAAGGCGTAACGAGAAAGGCTTCGGGCTAGAGATTCATGCGCGCGGTGTAGAGCCTGCCGCCGCGCTCCACACGCATGAGCACGCGCAGCTGCATGCGCGCCTTGAGGAAGGCGTGGGCGAAGTCTTCGGCGCTGCGGATGCGCATGTTGCCGATCTGGCGGAGCGAATCGCCCGTCTTGAGGCCCAGGCGGGCCGCCGGGCTGCCTGGCCGCGCCAGCCGCACCACGGCCCCGCCGGAGCGCGGGTCCAGCGCCAGGGCGTCGCTCCCCGTGGCCAGCTCGATGCCCCAGCGCGCTGCGGCCTGGGCGAGCATGGCCGCCGGGTCGAGCCCCTGGGGCCGCAGGGAGACGGTGTACTGCGCGCCCCCCCGGGCGAAGACGAGCTTGATGACGTCGGCGCGGGTGTAGTTGCGCACCAGGGCGAGGTAGTGGTTCTTGTCCGCCACGCCCACGGAGTTCACCGCCTGGACCACGTCGCCGGGGCGCAGGGCGGCTGCCGCCGCCGGGGTGCCCGGCACCACCTCCGTCACCAGCATGCCCGCCACGCGCTCCAGCCCCAGTGCCGCAGCCGTGGGCTGGTCCAGGTCCTGGCCGTACATGCCGAGCCAGATGGGCGTCACCTGGCCCTCGGCGAGCAGTTCGTCGATGACCCGGCGGGCCTTGTTGATGGGGATGGCGAAGCCGATGCCCTCGGCCTCCAGGCGGATGGCGGAGTTGATGCCCACGAGCCTGCCGAGGATGTTCAGCAGGGGGCCGCCGGAGTTGCCGGGGTTGATGGCCGCGTCGGTCTGGATGAAGTCCGTGAACACGCCGTTCTGGGTGTTCAGCGAGCGGTTCAGCGCGGAGACCACGCCCGTGGTCACGGAGTGGGAGTAGCCGTAGGGGTTGCCGATGGCGATGACGGGCTCGCCGATCATCAGGTCGGAGGAGTCCCCCAGGGGTATCTCTGGCAGGTCGTGGGCCTCCTTGAGGGAGAGCACGGCGATGTCGAAGTCGGGGTCGGAGCCCACGAGCTCGGCCTCGAAGTCGCGGCCATCCAGCAGGCGCACGCCGATGGTGGTGGCGTTCTCCACCACGTGGGCGTTGGTGAGCACCAGGGCGCGCCTGCCGTCGATGATCACGCCGCTGCCCGCACCCTCGCGCACGGCCTTGCGGCCGAAGAAGGTGCGCTCCGTGCGGGCCACGGAGATGTTCACCACGGCGGGGGCCACGGCCTTGACCGCGCGGACCACGGGGGTCTCGCGCAGGGAGTCGGCCCGGGCGGAGCTGGAGGCCTGGGCGGGGTCTGCCTGGGCCCGGGCCGGGAAGAGGGCCTGGGCAAGGCAGAGCGGGGCGATGAGCAGCAGGGCCGCGAGGGCGGCAGGAAGCGTGAGGCGCATGGATGTCGTCCTGGATTGTGTACGGGGTTGCATACGGGGTTGCGTCCGGGCCCTTGAGGATAGTGCCGCATCCGCCCGGGTCAAGGGCTGGGGCGGCCCGGCAACCTATTCCACGGTGATGCTCCGGCGGGCGGCCGCCCTCCTGCCGACGGCGACCGAGAGCAGGCCGTCGCGGTAGCTGGCGGTGATGCGCGACTTGTCCGCATCGGGCGGGAGCCGGAAGGAGCGCGAAAAGGGCCCGTGGGAGCGCTCCACCGCATGGAACACGTTTCGCCCCGGGGCGCGTTCGGCAGGGCGCTCGCCCCATATCCAGAGCTCGTTGCCGCGAATCTCCACGTTGATGCTCTCGCGCCGGGCGCCGGGCAGCTCCACGAAGACCATGAGCCCCTTCGGGGTTTCCAGCACGTCCGCGCAGGGGGTCCAGAGCCAGCCGTTCGCGCCGCAGGCGCAGCGCGGGGCGGGGCTCGCCTCCCGGGGCTCGCCCTCGGGGAAGTCGTTCGGGGTCATCCATGGCTGCCAGTTCTTCTTGGCCATTCGGGCCTCCTCGCCTTGCTCCTCGAAAATGGAAAGTTGTCCGCAATCTGCTCGCGTACCTTGTCATTTTTCAGCCAGCGGAGTAGAACTGCTGTAAATCAACACCGAGCGTACGGCAAGGTGCAAACCCAGGACCGGAGCCCGCATGTCCCAGACCCGGAAACGTCATTTCGAGCCCCTGCACTGCGACCAGACCAGGATCGATGTCCTCGGCGAGGCCAAGGTGGACAACCCGCTGAACTTCGATTTCTACGTGGACGAATCCGATTCCGTCTTCGTGGAGGTGTACAAGGAATACCGCATGTGCATCACGGACGGGGAGGGCGGGGAGGAGCCCGCCATGTTCGAGCACGCGGGCCCCAGGGAGAAGATCTACTTCGACTCCGCCAAGACCCGCTGCGCCATCGTCACCTGCGGGGGGCTCTGCCCGGGGCTCAACGACGTGATCCGCGCCATCGTCATGGAGTGCATCCACAACTACCACGTGCCCGCCGTCTACGGCATCCGCTACGGCCTGGCCGGGTTCATCCCCTCCTGCGGCTACGACTACATGGAGCTGACCGGGGACAACGTGGCCAACATCCACGAGTTCGGCGGGACCATGCTGGGTTCCTCGCGCGGGCCGCAAGAGCCAGGCGACATCGTGGACGCCCTGGAGCGCATGAACGTCTCCATCCTGTTCATGATCGGCGGGGACGGCACCATGCGCGCCGCCAGCAAGGTGCAGCAGGAGATCGCCAACCGGGGCGACCGCATCGCCGTCATCGGCATCCCCAAGACCATCGACAACGACATCAGCTTCGTGGCCCGGTCGTTCGGCTTCGACACCGCCGTGGAAAAGGCCGCCGAGGCCATCCGCTGCGCCCATACCGAGGCCACCGGAGCGCCGAACGGCATCGGCATGGTCAAGGTCATGGGCCGCAACGCCGGGTTCATCGCTGCGGAGGCCACGCTTGCCTCCCGGGACGTGAACTTCGTGCTCGTGCCGGAGCAGCCCTTCGACCTGCACGGCGAGAAGGGCTTCCTGGCCGCGCTGCGCGCGCGGCTGGACCGCCGGGGCCACGCCGTCATCGTCCTGGCCGAGGGCGCGGGGCAGGAGCTCTTCGCGGACATTTCCGGCTCGGACGCCTCGGGCAACGTGCGCCTGGGCGACATCGGCGCGCGCCTCTCCCAGGAGATCAACACCGCCTTCAAGGCCGAGGGCTTTCCCGTGACCCTCAAGTACATCGACCCGAGCTACATCATCCGCTCCGTCCCGGCCAACACCACGGACTCCATCTACTGCGGGTTCCTGGGCTCCCATGCGGTGCACGCGGCCATGTCCGGACGCACGGGCATGGTGGTCTCCATGTGGAACGGCCGCTACGTGCACATCCCCATGGGGCTCGTCACCCGGGGCAAGAAGAGCATCAACACCACCTCCAACTACTGGCGGGCGGTCCTGGAGTCCACGGGGCAGCCATGGAGCATGCGGAATGCATGAGAATCTTTACCGGTAATGATAATTTTTATTGATTTTCTCCGGTGATCGTGGTTTGAGGGAACCACCATCGAAGGAAGTCACGACAACAGGAAAGGGGGATCGTATGGACGCTTTGATGCTCTCCCGGCTGCAGTTCGCTGCGGCCACCATGTTCCACTTCATCTTCGTGCCGCTGACCTTGGGACTCTCCATCCTTATCGCGTGGATGGAGACGAGGTACGTCAGCACCGGGGACGAGGTGTACAAACGCATGGCGAAGTTCTGGGGCAAGATCTTTCTCATCAACTTCGCCCTCGGCGTGGTGACCGGCATCACGCTGGAGTTCCAGTTCGGCACCAACTGGTCGCGCTATTCCGCCTATGTGGGCGACATCTTCGGCTCGCTCCTGGCCATCGAGGCCACGGCGGCCTTCTTTCTGGAGTCCACGTTCATCGGGGTCTGGGCCTTCGGCTGGAAGAAGCTCTCCCCGAGGATGCACATGATCGCCGCGTGGTGCGTGGCGGGCGCGTCCAACCTCTCGGCCATTTGGATTCTCATCGCCAACGGCTTCATGCAGAACCCCACGGGCTATGCCATCGTGGAAAGCCCCATGGGCCCGCGCGCGGAGCTCACGGACTTTGCGGCCGTGGTCTTCAACCCCGTGGCCTGGCTGGAGTTCTTCCACGTGGTTCCAGCGTCGCTGGCGCTGGGCTCGTTCTTCATCGTGGGCGTCTCGGCCTACCACCTGCTCCAGCCCGTGCGCAAGGAGGAGTTCGTCCGCTCGTTCCGCATCGCCATCGTGGTGGCCCTGGCTGCCTCGTGCTTTGTCGCCGCCGAGGGGCACCTGCACGGCAACAACGTGGCCAGGAACCAGCCCGCCAAGCTCGCGGCCATGGAGGCCCACTTCGAGACCTCCGACTGGGCGCCCATGGCGCTGCTGGTCATCCCCGGCGAGAAGGAGAACTCGCTGGAGGCCATCAAGATTCCCGGCCTGCTCTCCATCCTGGCCTTCAACAACCCCACGGCAACGGTCCAGGGCCTCAACGACTTCCCCGAGGAGGACCGCCCCCCCGTGGTCATCACGCACCTGGCCTTCCGGCTCATGGTGCTCATCGGCACGCTGATGATCGTGGTGGCGGGTTTCGGCTGGCTCAAGCGCAACTCCATCACCGAGTATCCCACCTTCCTGCGGACGCTCATCTACTTCATCCCCCTGCCGTACATAGGCCTCCAGGCGGGGTGGGTCGTGGCTGAGGTCGGCCGTCAGCCGTGGATCGTCCATGGCCTCCTGCGCACGAGCGACGCCGTCTCCCCGGTGCAGGGCTCCCAGGTGGCCACGACCCTGTTCGGCTTCCTGGCCATCTACACCCTGCTCGGCGCCTGCGGCATCTACCTGATGTACCGCTCGGCCAAGAAGGGCGTGGTCGTCGAGTAACCCAGCACAGGAAAAGGAGCGCAAACATGCTTGAAGGTACCTATCTTACCCTCGCCACCGTCTGGTTCCTCCTGTGGGGGGTGCTCTGGGCGGTCTACTTCGCCCTGGACGGCTTCGACCTCGGCATCGGCATCCTCATGCCGTTCCTGGCCAGGAACGAAGAGGAAAAACGCATCATGTACAACTCCGTGGGCCCCTTCTGGGACGGCAACGAGGTCTGGCTCATCGCCGCCGGCGGTGTCACCTTCGCGGCCTTCCCCTTTGCCTACGCGGTCATGTTCAGTTGGCTGTACACCCCGCTTCTGCTGCTGCTCTTCGGGCTCATCCTGCGCGGGGTCTCGTTCGAGTTCCGCCACCAGGTGGAAGACTCCACCTGGAAGTCCGTCTGGGACAAGGCGCAGTTCATCGGCTCGCTCGTTCCCGCGCTGCTGCTCGGCGTGGCCTTTGCCAACATCTTCCAGGGGCTGCCCTTCAACGCCGAGTACGTGAACGAGGCGGGCATCTGGGCCCTGCTGAACCCCTACGGCATCCTGGGCGGCGTGGTCTTCATCGCCATCTTCCTGGAGCACGGGGCCCTGTGGCTGGCGCTGCGGGCCTACGGCGACCTCCAGGCCCGCTCCCAGAAGCTGGCCGAGACCCTCTGGACCGTGGAGTTCGTGGCCATCGTGGTCTTCCTGGTCTGCTCCTGGCTGGCCACGGACCTCTTCGTCAACTACCTGGAGATGCCCGTGCTCTTCCTGGTGCTGGCGCTGCCCGTGGTCACCCTCGTGGCGCAGAAGGTCTTCCTCATGGCCGGGCAGCTGTGGCTGGCCTGGGGCGCGTCGTTCCTGACCATCGTCGGGGCCACGCTGTTCTTCATCGTCGGCCTGTTCCCGGCGCTCATGCCCGCCAACGACCCGACCCACTCCCTGACCATCCACAACTCCTCCTCCTCGGAGCTGACCCTGACCATCATGCTCGTGGTGGCGCTCATCTTCGTGCCGCTGGTCATCCTTTACCAGGCCTGGGCGTACAAGACGTTCGCCACCAAGCCGGTGGACGAGCTCAAGTACTAGCCGACGGCGCGGGGAAACAACCCCGCGACCTTCACGGTCTTCAAGAGGCGGCCTCCGGGGCCGCCTCTCTTTTCGCCGTGCGGATTTCTGTTGCAAGCCGCCCCAACCGGGCGCATAGCTCGGGCAGACCGGGGGCGGGGCCGCTGCCCGGTGGAGGTTCCATGTTTCGCATACGCGCCGTGTACGATACCCGCCTACCCGTGGACCGCGAGGCCGTGGCCCGGGTGCAGGAGATTCTGCGCGAGCGGTTCTCGGCCATCGACCCGGCGGAGGTCGAGGCCGTGCCCGGCCTGCTCGTCAATCCGTTCCTCAAGCACTACCGCACCATCCTCCTGGTGGCCGAGCGCCGTGCCGAGGTGCGCGGCTTCGCCCTGCTCTGCCACTTCGCGGACCTCAAATTCTGCTACCTCGACTACATCTCCGTGGGCGCGGGGCAGGGCGGCGGGGGCATCGGCTCCGCTCTGTACGCGCGCGTGCGCGAGGAGGCCCGCGCCCTGGGCGAGACGGCCCTCTTCTTCGAGTGCCTGCCGGACGACCCGGCGCTTTGCGCCGACCCGGCCACCCTCAAGGAGAACAAGGCCCGCCTCGCCTTCTACGAGCGCTACGGCGCGCGGCCCATCATCGGCACGGCCTACGAGACGCCGCTCACCCCCGGAGGGGACTGCCCGCCGTACCTCGTGGTGGACCCGCTGGACCGACCGCTCAGGCTCACGCGCGACCGCGTGCGGACCATCGTCCGGGCCATCCTCACGCGCAAGTATCGCGGGGTCTGCCCGCCGGAATACACGGACATGGTGGTCCGCTCCTTCAGCACCGGGGCGCTGGCCCTGCGCGAGCCGCGCTACGCGCCTTCCCCCGGTGCGCTTCCTCCGGCGACCAGCCCAAGCCCCAGTACAGACAGGCGCATCGCCCTGGTGGTCAACGACCGGCACGACATCCACCACGTGCACGACAGGGGCTATGTGGAGGCCCCGGTGCGCATCCCGGCCATCCGCCGGGAGCTTTCGCGCAGCGGGCTCTTCGAGGAGCTGGAGGTGCGCCGCTTCCCGGAGCGCCGTATCCTCGACGTGCACGATGAAGGCTACGTGAAGTATTTCAAGAAGGTTTGCGCCGGGTTGCCCGAGGGCAAGTCCATCTACCCGTACGTCTTCCCCATCCGCAACGCCCTGCGCCCCCCGCGCGAGCTGCCCGTGCGCGCCGGGTACTACTGCATCGACACCTTCACCCCGCTCAACGCCAACGCCTGGAAGGCCGCGCGCCGGGCGGTGGACTGCGGACTCACGGCGGCCGAGGCCGTGGTGGCCGGGCGCAGGCTGGCCTACGCCCTGGTGCGCCCTCCAGGCCACCACGCGGAGCGCCGCGCCTTCGGCGGGTTCTGCTACTTCAACACCGCCGCCATTGTGGCCCAGCGCCTCTCCGAGCTGGGGCGGGTGGCCGTGCTGGACGTGGACTACCACCACGGCAACGGCACCCAGGACATCTTCTACGAGCGGGCCGACGTGCTCACCGTGTCCATCCACGGGCACCCGCGCTTCGCCTACCCGTACTTCAGCGGCTTTGCCGAGGAGACGGGCGACGGCGAGGGCCTGGGGACCAACCGCAACTTCCCTCTGCTGGAACGGGTGGACGGCGGGCAATACCGCAGCGCGCTGCGCCGTGCCCTGGAGCTGGTGCGCGGGTTCGAGCCGCTGTTCCTGGTGGTTTCCCTGGGGCTCGACCTGGCCAAGGGCGACCCCACGGGCACCTGGAGCCTCTGCGCGCGAGACTTCGCGGCCAACGGCAGATTGGTCGGCGAGCTGGGCCTGCGCACGGTGGTGGTGCAGGAGGGCGGTTACCTGGTGCGCTCCCTGGGGGTCAACGCCAGGAGCTTCATGCAGGGGCTCTTCGCCGGGGCCTGGGAGGGCTTGCGCAAGGGGCGCTGAACACCCGCCGAAGGATTCAGGCGTGCTGGGCGGCGGCCCAGGCCGAGGACCAGGCCCACTGGAGGTTGTACCCGCCGAGGCGGCCCGTCACGTCCAGCACCTCGCCGATGGCGAAGAGCCCGGGCAGGGCGGTGGCCTCCATGGTCTTGGACGAGAACGCCGAGGTGTCGATGCCCCCGGCCGTAACCTCGGCCTTGGCCCAGCCTTCCGTTCCCGAGGGCGTCACCCGCCATTCGTGCAGTAGCCGGGCGGCGCGCTCCCTGTCTCTGGCTTCCAGCTTGTGCAGCGGGGTTTCGGCCAGGGCACGGCCGAGCAGGGCCTCGGGCAGGCGCGCGGGCAGGCGGCAGCCGGGGTGGCGGGAGAGCAGGTTCTTGAGCTGGCGCGTCTCGCCCTGGGCCACCAGGAGAATCTCGCCCAGGTTCGCCCCCGGCAGCAGGTCCACCACGATCTCCCTGCCCCGGGTCCAATGGGAGGAGAGCTGGAGCACGGCCGGGCCCGAGAGCCCCCGGTGGGTGAAGAGCAGGTCGCCCTCCTCCACATGGCCGCCGAGGCCGAGGCGCGCCCGAAGCGCCACCCCGGCCAGGGCGGCGCACTGCTCCCGGGCCTTGCCGCCCAGGGTCAGCGGCACCAGGGCCGGGCGCGGCGGCAGCACCTTGAGCCCCAAAGCTCCAGCCAGGCGGAAGCCGAAGTCCGACCCGCCCAGCGCGGGCCAGGACGGCCCGCCAAGGGCCAGCACCAGGGCCGGGGCCGAGCGCTCCCCTGCGGAGGTGCTCACGCGGAATCCGCCATCGGGGGCCTTGTGCACGCCCGAGACCTCCACATGCTCCTCCAGCCGCACCCCGGCCTCCGCGCAGGCGTCCAGCAGCGCCCGGACCACCGTGGCCGCCCCCTGGCGGCAGAAGAGCTGGCCCGGGGCCTTTTCCTCCATCTCCACCCCATGCAGGGCGAAGAAGTCCAGCACGTCCGCAGGGGTGTGCCGCGCCAGGGCGGACTTCACGAAGTGCGGGTTGGCGCAGAGGTAATCCTCGGCGGAGGTGTCCATGTGGGTGAGGTTGCACCTGCCGCCGCCCGAGGCCCGGACCTTGCGCGCGGCCTGGCCGTGGTCGAGCACGGTGACGCTCCTGCCTCTCGCCGCCGCGTGGGCCGCGAAGTAGAGGCCGGAAGCCCCCGCGCCGAGCACGAGCACGTCGGGACCATTGCCGGAGGAAGCGGGGGAGGCGGGGCGCATCACGCCAGCTTACGTGCCCTCGGGGCCGCCGTCCAGTCGGCAGGCGTCCCGGCCCGGCACCCCGCCGCCGCAGTCCGCATACCCCTCCGGGACGGCTCACTTTTCTTTTGCGCGTTCTTCTGCTATCCGGACCCTTGGCGGCGCTTGTGCCGCCCGGCAACAGCGAGGAGGGCGTCATGGATTACTTCTGGTTCTTTCTCGGTCTCGGCCTGGTCATCACGGCCATCGGCTTCATCAAGGTCAGCAGCCTGACCGACTAGCGGCCCGGTGGGGGCCGGGGCGCGGCGAGCGCGCCCGGCCCCCGGCCGAGGAGCATCCCCCCATGCGCATCATCTCCTGGAACGTGAACGGCTACCGCGCCGTGCTCAAGAAGGGCTTCCTCGACTGGCTGGAAACCTGCGGCGCGGACGTGGTCATGCTCCAGGAGACCAAGGCCCACCCCGACCAGATCGAAGAGGAGGCCCGCCAGCCCGCAGGCTTCGCCGCGCACCACTTCAACTGGTCCAAGAAGAAGAAGGGCTATTCCGGGACGGCCACCTTCAGCAAGACAGAGCCGCTGGCCTACTCCGAAAGCCTGCCCCACGACGACTACGCCGGGGAGGGGCGCGTGCAGCTCCTGGAGTACGAGCGCTTCTTCCTCTTCAACATCTACTTCCCCAACGGCCAGATGTCCGGCGAGCGCCTCGACTTCAAGCTCGGCTTCTACGACGCCTTCCTGGCATATGCCGAAGAACTGCGCCGCACCAAGCCCATCATCGTCGGCGGCGACTTCAACACAGCGCACACCGAAATCGACCTCAAAAACCCCAAGTCCAACGCCGATACCTCGGGCTTCCTGCCCATCGAGCGCGCCTGGATCGACAAGTTCATCGCCCACGGCTACGTGGACACCTTCCGCATGTTCGACGAAGGCCCCGGCAACTACTCGTGGTGGTCGTACCGCTACAACGCCCGCAAGAACAACGCCGGGTGGCGCATCGACTACTTCTTCGTCTCCGAGGAACTGCGTGACCGCGTGACCAAGGCGTGGATTGATTCTGATATTTACGGCTCCGACCATTGCCCCATAGGTGTTGAACTTTCTTTTTGACGTGCCTTGAGATGTCCTTTTGCATTCAAATATAGTATTGGAAAACACCTTGAGTGTGGACCAAGCATCTTGGAACTCCACGCGAAGGGTTCTCCCAGCCTTCAAGGGGTTTTGAACTCAGGAGCGCATACAGGAATGCCGCAGACGCACTTGATCAAGAGCATGAAACTCAAG
>JBFWJM010000022.1:0-21420 GCA_050253205.1 Desulfovibrionaceae bacterium | reverse complement strand
CGCGCGGAGAAAGTCGAAGGGCCGGGTGAAGGATCTGTCGAGCACGAAGACGGGGCTCTCGGCCGGGGCCCCGGCCGAGACGCGCGCCATCTCCAGCGGGCGGCGCATGGCGTTGTCCACGGCGGCGATGGAAAGGTTGGCGAAGCGCGACATGGGCTGGCCCGAGAAGTTCGACATGACCAGGTGCTCCATGAACTTCTGCACGTCGAGCACCACGCCCTGGCGGAAGACCTGGTTGTTCACCATGATGCGCCGGAACAGGTAGATGAGCCCGTCGGAGAGGACCATGGACTGCATGGGGTCCATCTCCACCTCCACGGGGGCGTCCGCCGCGTGGAGGGGGGGCTCGGGGGGCAGGTCCTCCTCGCGGAGGAGCCCGGAGCCGCCGTCCGTTCCATCAGCCCTTGCCGCGCCCGCCGTTCCGGCGGCCTCGCGCGCCGCGTCCTGGTCGGCCGGGTAGCCGAAGGAGAGGCCGTCCTCCTCCCCGCCGAGGAGCGGGAGGCTGCCGAACTCCATCTGCGGGGCCACGTTCAGCAGCTCCTGGCTGGGCACCTCCATCCGCTTGCGCTCCTTGCCGAGCTTGGGCCGCAGCGAGGAGCGCGAGCCGAGGTCGAGGTAGCGCTCGGCAAAGACGGGCGGTTCGTATTCCTGGGGCGGTTCGGGTTCGGCGGGCTGGGCGAAGTCGGGCGACTCCGCCACGGTGCTGCGCCGGGTGTTGAACTCGGCGTTGATGGTCTCCAGCTTGGCGTAGAGCTCTGCCTTGCCCGCCGGAACGGGCGAGCCCGGGGGCGCGAGGGGGGTCTGGAGGGAGCCGTCGGGATTGTTCTGGAAGTGGCCCACCACGTACGGCTCCGAGGGCGGCAGCGCCAGGGGGGAGAGGCCGTCCGCCGAGCGGGCGAGGTAGTTGTACTCGTCCACGGCGCGGCTCTCCTCCACCTCCACGAAGCGGGCCAGCTCCTCCTCCATGCGCGCGAAGAGCTCCTCGGCGAAGTAGCGCAGCTCGGCCTGCTCCTCCTGGGCCAGGCCCAGGGACGTGCGCACCACGAAGTAGCCCAGGGGGATGGCCAGGGCCAGGGTGAAGACGAGGATGTAGAACTTGAGGCGGTTCACGCTTCGGGTTCCAGGCGGTAGCCCTCGCCGCGCACCGTGGCGATGAGCGGCTCTTCCGTCAGTTCGGCGATCTTTTTGCGCAGCTTGAGGATGTGGATGTCCACGGTGCGGGTCTCGATATCCACGTCCACGTAGTGCCAGACCTTTTCCAGCAGCTCCTTGCGGGAGACGATGCGGTCGCGGTTGAGGTGCAGGTAGGCCACGATGTCCATCTCCCGGCGGGTGAGGTCCACCTGCTTCTCCCCGGCGGCGGCGGTGAGGGTCTTGGAGGAGAAGGTCACGCCCCGGTGGGTCAGCTCCTCCTCGCCCAGGCGCTTGCCCATGCGCCGGAGCACGGCCTCCACCCGGACCATGAGCTCGCGGATGGAAAAGGGCTTGGACACGTAGTCGTCCGCCCCGGCCTTGAACCCGGCGAGGATGTCCGCCTCGTCGCCCTTGGCCGTGAGCATGACGATGGCCTGGCCGGGCAGCTCGCTGCGCAGCCGCTCGCAGATGGAAAAGCCGTCCATGCCCGGGAGCATGACGTCCAGCAGCACGAGGTCGTAGCGCCCGGTGAGCGCCTCGTTCAGCGCGTCCAGGCCGTTCTCCACGCCGTGGGCCGAGAATCCGTTGAACACGAGCACGTCCAGCAGGCCCTCCTGGATCGCGCGGTCGTCCTCCACCACAAGAATGTTCGCCTTGGCTTTCTTCATGACTCCACCGGGTTGGGGTGCGCCTTCTGCGTACATCATGCACGCGGCGGTTTCAAAGCAAAACTTCTGTTAAGGAACGGGGCGCGCGGTTTGCGATACTTTGCATTGCCCTGCGCGGGCTTCGCGGTAACATGGGGTCGAAATCGACGTTCAACCCCGAGCACGGAGCAGCCCATGCGCAAACACCCCCTCACCGTCGCCCTCCTGGCTTCCTGCCTGCTGGTGCTGCTGTGTGCCGGGGTGGTTCTGGCCAACCTGCTGGACGCGGCCCAGGCCAAGCCCGGCATGGTTTCGGCCCGGGAGGACGGCGTGTCCCTGCATGCGGGGCTCACCCAGCGCATGGTCCACTCGGGCAGCGGCTCCTCCGTGGGCCTGGCCCTGACCCTCGCCTGCGACCCCGAACCCCTGCGCGAGGAGCCCGCCCCGCGCAACGTGGACCTCGTGGTGGTGCTCGACCGCTCCGGGTCCATGGCCGGGCGCAAGCTTGAGGACGCGCGCACCGCCGTGCTGGAGCTGCTCTCCCACCTCGGCCCCGGCGACCGCTTTGCGCTGGTCTCCTACGCCAGCGACGTCACCGTGCATACCTCCCTCTCTCCGGTGAACGCCCAGACCCGGCCCGGGCTCTCGGCCACGGCCATGTCGCTCCACGCGGGCGGCGGCACGAACCTGGGCGGCGGGCTCGCCGCGGGCATGCGCATCCTCGACGACGCCCGGCGCATGGAGGCCGGGAGCGACGCCCCGCGCGACCGCGTGTGCAAGCTCATCCTCATTTCCGACGGCCACGCCAACGAGGGTGTCACCGACGCGCGCGCCCTGGGCCAGATGGCCGCCCTGAGCTTCGGCGGAGACTTCACGGTGACCACCGTGGGCGTGGGCGTGGACTACAATGAAAACCTCATGGGCACCATCGCCGACTTCGGCGGCGGCAACTACCACTTTCTCGAATCGCCCTCGCGCTTCGCCCAGCTCTTCCTGGAGGAGCTGGCCCAGACCAGGGCCGTGGCCGCGCACGGGCTGGAGCTGCGCCTGCCCCTGCCCGAGGGCGTGACCCTGCTCGACGCCGCAGGCTACCCCGTGGCCATGCGCGACGGCGCGGCCGTCATCCGCCCCGGCTCCCTGCGCTCCGGCCAGGAGCGGACCATCTTCCTGACGCTGGGCGTGAGCCCCGGGGACGAGCGCCGCTTCGACCTCTCGGGCATCGAGCTGGCCTACGAGCTGCGCGGGGGCCCGGGCCTGGTGCGCCTGGGCGGGGCGCTGGAGCTGGCCCGTGTGGCGGACTCTGCCCTGGCCCTGGCCTCCGTGAACCCCGAGCTCTGGGAAAAGAAGACCCTCCAGGAGGACTACAACCGGCTGCGCGAGTCCGTGAGCGCGGACGTGGCCCGGGGCGACGCCGACGCCGCCCGCGCCAAGATCGACGTTTACCGCAAGGAAAAGCAGGCCATGAACGCCCAGGTGCGCTCCGTGGCCGTGGAGGAAAACATCACCAGCGGCCTCGGCGAGCTCGAACGCACCGTGGAGCACGCCGCCGAAGGCACGGACGAGCTGCGCAAGCGCGCCTCCAAGGCCATGCAGGCCGAGAGCTACGCCATGCGCCGGGCCAAGGCCGCCCCTTAAGCTCCCTCCTCCCTAGGACGCTCCGGCACGGCGGGCCGCCCCTGCCCGCGCCGATTCCCCTCGGGCCGGAGCGCCCGGTGTACGCGAGGGGCCGCCCGGAAACGGGCGGCCCCGAACCGGGGCAAACAGTTCTCCCCCTCCCGGGTGGTTCCCCGCCACCGTCACCAGAAAGAGGAGAGCGCTCCGCTCTCCTCTTTCCTGGTGTCCATTCCGCAACAAGTCGCAGCGCATTGTCATTCCCTTGCAGGAGGGCTATCACCCCGGTCATGAACGCGAGAGAACGGATGCTTGAGCTGGCCGGGGACGTGGCGGAGCGCTGCAAGAAATGTCAACTCTGCAAGAAGGAGTGCGCCTTTCTCCAGGAGAACGGCATGCCCGGCGAGATGGCCGAGGGGCTCCTGGCCGGAACGCTCGACCCGGCCGTGGCGCTGGCGTGCAGCGTCTGCGGGCTCTGCGCCGGGGTCTGCCCGGTGCGCGGGCTCTCGCCCCAGGCGCTCTTCCAGGCCATGCGCGAGGTCGCCGTGGAGGCGGAGCCCGCCCGGGCCAAGCGCTTCCGCCCGCTGCTGAACTATGAAACCGTGGGCCTCTCCCGGCCGTTCACCTTCTTCGGCGTGCCCGAGGGCACCACGCGCGTGCTCTTCCCGGGGTGCAACCTGCCCGGCACCCGGCCCGACATCGTCTGGAACTGCTTCCTCAAGCTGCGAGAGGAGGACCCCGGCCTGGGCTTCGTGCTCTCCTGCTGCGCCAAGCCGAGCCTCATGTGCGGCCTGCGCCCGCGCCACGAGGAGCGCGTGGCGGGCGTGCTGGGCAGGCTGGCCCGGGCGGGCGTGCGCGAGGTGCTGACGCTTTGCCCCAACTGCCACGTGACCCTGCGGCGCGCCTCGGCCGAGGCCGACTCCGGCCTGGTGGTGCGCACGGTGTACGAGGTTCTGGCGGCAACCGTGCGCGAACCCGAGGGCGGAGTCGCCGAGCGCGTTCGCACGGGCGTGCACGACCCCTGCGTGCTGCGCGCGGAGCGGCCCGTGCACGAGGCCGTGCGCACCCTGCTCTGGAACACGGGCTCCAGCGTGGCCGAGATGCGCCACTCCATGCACAAGGCCCTGTGCTGCGGGGAGGGCGGGGGCGTGGGCTTCTCCCGGCCGGACCTGGCGGCCGCCTGGCGCGCGCGCCGCGCGGAGGAGGCCACGGAGCGCCGCGTGGTCACCTACTGCGCGGGCTGCGCCGTGAGCCTCGCCGGAACCGTGGACCCCGTGCATCTGCTCGACCTGGTGCTCGGGCTCGAACCCGCCCCGGCCTCCACCTGGACGCGCGGGCTGCGCACCTACCTGAACCGCCTGGGCCTCAAGCGCCGGGTACGAGCGTACCTGCGTGCCGGGGGTTCCGCCGGGAGCTGACTTTACCTGCGCGGAACGAAAGGGTATCCACAGGCCATGCCCGACGACTCCGCCGCCAGCGCCCGACTCCCCGCTTCGGCGCTCTCCCTTGTGCCGCTCATGGTGGCGTACGTCCTGCTGCCCCTGGCGGGTGCGGCCGCGCGGCTGCTGCCCTGGAAGGTGGCGGGCGCGGCCCCGCCCTTCGCGGTCTGGGCCTGGACCCTGCTGGCGGGAGCGGCCCTGCTCTGGGCCGTGTGGGAGCGGGCGGCGGCCGGAGGGGAGGGCGGCCGGGCGCGCACCTTCGGCATGCTCATGCCGCTGGGGGTCTCGCTCACGGCCGGGCTGCTGCTGACGGGGCTGCTCGTCTGGGCCGGGCCGCGCGCCGCCACGGCGGAGCACGCGCTGCGCTGGCTCGGGGAGTTCGCCCCGCTCATCTACCTGCTCCTGGCCTGGGCCTGGAGCCGCAGCCACGGCCTGCCCGCGCGGGGGGCGTTCCTCGCCTTCGGCGCGGCCCTGGCGGCCTTCGTGCTGCTGGATTTTTCCGCCACCCTGCTGCGCCATGGGCTGACAGCGCCCGAGGGCTGGCTCGCGGGGGGCGGGCTGCTGACCTCCGGTGGGATTGGGGGAGGCATTGGGGGCCCGGGGGGGGAGTGGTTTGGCCTGGGGTCCGGGCCGGGCTACGGCAGGGAGGCCGCCGCCTGCCTGCTGGCCGTGGCGCTCTTCGCCGCAGTGCGGGAGAAGCACGCGCCCGGGCGCCTCGGCCCCGCAGCGGTGCTGGCCCTGGCCTGCATCCTGCTCGGCCTGGCGGCCACGTTCTCGCGCACGGCGCTCTTCGCCTCGGCGGGCGCGTGGTTTTTCCTGGGGCCCGGCCCGCGCCTGCTGCGCGCTGCCGCCGCGGCCTTCCTGCTGGCCTGCGCGGCGCTCGCCCTGTTCGCCGCGCCGCTGCCCCCGGCGGACGTGGCCGAACTCACCGGGCCGCTGCTCTGGATGTCCGGGGTGGAGCGCTTCGCCCAGTCGCCGGAGGCCCTGTTCTACGCTCGCGGGCTCGGGCCCTTCGCGCTCACGCCGCCCGTCTCCGCCGCCCTGGCCCTGGGGTTGCCGCTCAAGGTCCAGCTGCTGGAGCCCGCGCAGATCACCTCCCTGTGGCTCCGCCTGGTGCTGGTCTGGGGGGTGTACGGGGTGGCGGCCTTTGCCGTGCTGCTGGCCGGGCCCACGCTGCTGCGCCCCTCGCGCATGGCCGCCGGGGTCGTGGCGCTGGCGCTGGCGCAGGGCACGGTGTACTCCCTGTTTTACGACCCCTGCGCCGCCGTGGTGCTCTGGCTGGGCCTGCTGGCCGGGGCCGCTCAATCCCAGCAACCTGAAAACGCCGCCTCCGCCGCCTCGCAGGCCGGGGGTCCGGCAAAGGACTCCACCGGAACCGCTTCATGAACGATTGGAACGAACGCTCCCCCCTGCTCGTGACCTGCCCGCGCGGCATGAGCCCGTACCTCGCGGAGGAGTTCCGCGCCCTGGGCCTGGATGACCCCTCCGCAAGCGGGCTTACGGAGCTCGACCTCGGCGTGCGCGCCGAAGGCACGCTCACGGACGCCATGCGTCTGTGCCTGCGTTCGCGCCTGGGGCACAAGGTGCTCTGGGAGGTGGCGCGGTTTCAGGCCAAGGACCCGGACTGGCTCTACCGCAATGCCCGCAAGGTGCCCTGGGAGCGCTGGATCGCCCCCGATGGATACGTGTCCGTGTCCTGCGCGGCCCATACCGACGCCGTGGCCAACACCATGTTCGCCTCGCTCAAGGTCAAGGACGCCATCGTGGACCGCATGCGCCAGGAGACGGGCCAAAGGCCCGACGCGGGCCGCGAGCAGAAGGGCGTGGCGGTGTTCCTGCACTGGGAGCGCAGCAAGGCCACCCTCTACCTCGACTGCGCCGGGGAGCCCCTGGCCCGCAGGGGCTACCGCGTGAGCCCCCACAAGGCCCCCCTCCAGGAGACCCTGGCCGCGTGCATTGTGCTGGCCTCGGGCTATTCGCGCGGGCACTTCGTGAACCCCATGTGCGGCTCCGGGACCCTGGCCATCGAGGCCGCGCTGCTGGCCACGGGCCGCGCGCCCGGCTCCCTGGGGCGCGACTTCGCCTTCCGCCACCTGCGCGACTTCCCGGCGCGGGTTTGGCAGGATCTGCTGGAAGACGCCAGGCTCGACGTGCACGACGACCCCGGCGGGCGGATCATCGCCACGGACGTGGACCCCGGGGCCGTGGAGGCTGCCCGGCGCAACGCCGAGCGCGCCGGGGTGGCCGGGATGATCGAGTTCGGCGTCTGCGACTTCCGCGAGACGGACGTGCCCGACCCCGAGGGCACCCCGGGCGTGGTGGCGCTGAACCCGGAGTACGGCATGCGCCTGGGCGCGGACAAGCCCCTGGAGGCGCTCTACGGGCAGATCGGCGACTTCCTCAAGCAGCGCTGCCGGGGCTACCTCGGCGCGGTGTTCACGGGCAATCCGGCCCTGGGCAAGTGCGTGGGCCTGCGCACGAGCAGGCGCATTCCCCTGTGGAACGCGCGCATCGAGTGCCGATTGCTGACCTACGAGCTCTACGGCGGCACGCGCAAGGCCGGGCGGCCGGGCAATGGCCCCGGCAATGGCCCTGGCGATGACCCGGAAGAAGGCGGGGGAGCGGCGTGAGCTTTCTCGGCGTCGTGGGGCGCTACGTGGCCCAGGAGGTGCTCCAGCACCTGGGCAAGAAGGCCCTGGAAGAGGGCCGCAGGCTCTATGCGGACGAGCTGGCCCGGGGCGTGCCCCAGGGGCTGGCCGCGCGCAAGGCCGCCACGCTGCTCCTGCGCCGGGCCGTGGAGCAGGGGGTCGTCTCCGCTCGGGAGGCGGGCGGCAAGGCCGGGGGGGTTGTCAGGAGCGTGGCCGGAAACGTCGCGGGCACGCTGGCCGCCAAGGGCTCGGATGCGGCCCGCCTGGGCTCCGGCGTGGCGAAGCAGGGGGCGGAGGCCCTGAAGCAGGGAGCCGATGCCCTGAAGCAGGGAGCCGATGCCGTGAAAAAGGGCGCGGACGCCATCTCGTCGAAGCTGCGCAAGGGCTGAGCCTGCCTCCGCTTTTCGGCCAGGGCCCCGGGTCGGTTCAGGCCTCCTTCGTTAGAACCGGGCGCACATGCGCTCCAGCACCCCGGCCAGGGCCTCCAGCTCCTCCGCGCTCAGCTCGGAGGTGATCTCCTCGGTGAGGCGCAGGTGCAGGGCGTGGTGCTCCCCGGCGCGGCGCGCGCCCTCGGCCGTGAGCGCCACGAGGATGGACCGCCGATCCGACTCGTGGGGCCGCCGTTCCACAAAACCGCGCTTCTCCAGCCTGTCCACCTGCACGGTGAGGGTCCCGGTGGTCACGCCCATCTTCCCGGCCAGCTCCTTCATGCGCAGGGGGCCGCTCTCGGCCAGTATCTCGATGGTGTGCGCCTGGGGCAGGGTCAGGTTGGAGCCGCGTATCACGGCGTGCTCCCAGCTTGAGAGCCGCTCGAAGAATTCGATGATGTTCCGGTTCAGCTTCTCGATGGGCCTGTCTTCGTGCCGGGGGGTCATGGGGGGTCCTCCTGCACGGGCCTACCACGCCAGGTGCAGGCCGTACAGGCCGAAAACCACGGTGAGCAGCCCGGCCCCGCGCATGATGGCGGGCTCCACCCAGTCCTTCTGGAGTTTGCGCATCAGCCCGGTGATGCGGAAGATGGCCCAGATGACCCCGGCCAGGGTCAGGGCCGTGCCCAGGGCGTACACGCCGAAAACGGCCGTGGCCTTGGCCGGGCTGGCGGAGTTCACGCCGTAGGAATACATGATCGCCACCGTGGGGCAGGGGATGATCATGTTCACGAAGCCGATGGAGAAGAGCCCGGCCAGGGTGGTGCGCCGGGCCGTGGCGGGCTGGTGATGGTCGTGGTCATGGTCGTGGTGGTCATGATCATGGCCGTCGTGTTCATGCCCATGTTCATGCCCATGGTCGTGCCCATGGTCGGGGCAGTGGTCGTGCCCATGCCCATGGCTGTGGAGCAGGTGCGGCTTCCAGAGCAGCCCCAGCCCCAGGAGCACCAGCGCGCCGTTGACCACCAGGTCGAGCCCCGTGCCCAGGTGCGGGGAAACCCACTGCGACACCGCCCCCAGCGTCAGCCCCAGGAGCAGGCAGGCCAGGGAGGTGCCGAGGATGAAGGCGAGGGTCAGCCCGCTCACCCGGCGGCCGCTGGCGTCTCCAGCCACGAACGGCGCGAGCACCAGCCAGGAATGGCCGCAGGGGTTCACGCCGTGGATGAACCCGAGGGCCAGCGCGGACTGCATCGCCACCAGAAACAGGGAATCGTCGAACATGGGACCTCCGCAGGAAAAAGACTCGGCCAGGTTCGCGGCTTGCGGCTTTGTGGTAGCGGAGCATTGTTTGAGCGTCAAGAAGTTTGATCTTCAAGATGTTTGATCCGGCTTTGGAAAGGTGTCGTGCTGTGCTCCATCTCCCTGTCGTCACCGATAATTCTTGACTTTCCCTACGTTTTGTCATCGAATCGTATTTCGAATCGTAACCAAGGGGGAAGCTGTGAGCCGCAAGGTGAAATCCGTGCGGGTGCCACGGGAGCTTGAAAGCATCGATCTCTCCGGCATCATCCACGAGTGCGAGAACTATCTGCGCGACCTGGAGTCCGCCACGCTGCTCAAGAGCAGGGGCAACGCCGAGGCCGCCGAGGCGCTCATCAGGACCCGCGAGCGGGACCTGGGCAAGAAGGTCGGCCGCCTGGTCTACCGGGCCCGGCTGGAATACGGCAGAACCCGCGAGGAATAGCCCGCGAGACGCTGCGGGCGGCGCGCTCCCTCCGCCCGCCCGGAGGAGGATGATGTGAGCGACGAACTGAAGCCCAGGAGCGCGTCCGAGACGTGCATCCATATGACCCACCAGGCCCTGCCGCAGGACGCCAACCCCGCCGGGAACCTCCACGGCGGCGTGATCCTCAAGCACGTGGACACGGCCGGGGCCGTGGTCTGCAAGCGCCACAGCCGGGGCAACGTGGTCACCGCGTCCATCGACCGCATGGACTTTTTGCGCCCGGCCTACGTGGGCGACCTCATCCATTTCAAAGCCAGCCTCAATTACGTCGGCTCCAGTTCCATGGAGGCGGGGGTCCGCGTGGAGGCGGAGAACCTCTTCACCGGGGAGATCCGCCACACCAACACCGCCTACCTGACCTTCGTGGCCCTGGACGGCGACGGCAAGCCGCGCAAGGTGCCCGGGCTCATCCTTGAGGACGACACCGCCAGGCGGCGCTGGAAGGAGGCCGAACAGCGCCGCGCCGCGCGCATGGCCGCGCGCAAGGCCGAGGGGCCGTCGAACCGCGAGGCCCCGAAGAACAGCGAGGACAAGTAGCCCGTGGCGGGGTGCCTGTTCGTGGTGGCCACCCCCCTGGGCCACGCGGACGACTGCTCCCCCCGGGCGCGCCGGGTGCTCTCCGGGGCGGACGTGGTCCTCGCGGAGGATACGCGCCGCGCGGGCGCGCTCTTCCAGCGCCTGGGCATCTCCCGCAAGGAGGGGGCCGGGTTCGTGAGCTTCCACGAGCACAACGAGGCCGAGCGCATTCCCGCCGTGATCACGAGGCTGGAGAATGGCGACGACGTGGCCGTCATCTCCGACGCGGGCACCCCGCTTATCTCCGACCCCGGGTACCGGCTCGTGGCCGCCTGCCGCGAGGCGGGCCTCGCCGTGACGCCCGTGCCCGGGCCCAGCGCCGTCGTCGCCGCGCTCTCGGCCGCCGGGCTGCCGCCGCTGCCGTTCACCTTCCTGGGCTTTCTGCCGCGCAAATCCGGGCAGGCCGCCCGGGCCCTGGAGGCCCATAAACTCTCGGGAGCAACATTAATCTTTTTCGAGAGAAAATCGAGGCTGGCGGAAACGCTGAAGATCGCCCACGAGGTGCTGGGCCCGAGGGAGGTCTGCCTCTGCCGGGAGCTGACCAAGGACTTCGAGGAGTTCATCCGCTCCACCCTGGGCGACCCGGCCCTGGAGGGGCTGGAGCTGCGCGGGGAGATCACCGTGGTGGTGGGGCCGCCCGCCGCCGGGGAGCGCCCCGGCGAGGCGGAGGTGCTGGCCGTCATCGCCGAGGAGCGCGAGGCCGGGGGCCGGCCCAAGGAGATCGCCCGGCGGGCGGCCGCCCGGCTGCCCGGGTTTACAGCCAAGGCCGTGTATGAAATGATGCGCGGCTCGTGAGGCGGCCTGTCGCGGTCCATCCAGGTCCATCCATCAAGGTCCATGCGGTCCGCCGTGGTCCATCGGGGCCCGCCATGGCACGCCATGGCACGCAGTCGGCCCTTCACGCGAATCGAGAAGGGCAAATTGGGGGGATCGCATGCGGGAGAACGTCGCTTCGCTGCACCGGCTGGTCTGGACCGCGCTGCTCGCGGCCACGGTGGCCGCCGGGGCATTCTTCATCATCCACGTGGGCCCGGTGCCCATTTCCATGCAGGTGCTCTTCGTGCTGCTGGCCGGGTTCGTGCTCGGCCCGGCGCAGGGGGCGGTCTGCCTGCTGCTCTACCTCGCGGCCGGGGCGCTGGGGCTGCCCGTGTTCTCGGGCGGGCGGGGCGGCCTGGGGCACATGATGGGCCCCACCGGGGGCTACCTGCTGGGCTTCGTGCTGGCGGCGGTGCTGGCCGGGCTGGCCACGCGCGGGCGCGGGCAGCTGGGCTGGCTTCGGGGCGCGGCGTTCGGCGGGCTGGGGGTCCTGGCGGTGTACGCCGTGGGCGTGCCCTGGCTCAAGGTGGCCATCGGCGCGGACTGGACCAAGGCCCTGGCCCTGGGCTGCTGGCCCTTCCTTCCCGGCGCGGTGCTCAAGACCGCCGGGGCCGTGGCTTGCTACAGGCTGCTGTATCGGTATAGGCTGCTGCCCTGGTAGCCGCCTGACGACGCCACGGGCGGCATGAAGCGCGGGGAAGGCCCCGCGAGCACCAAGGAAACCCATGCCGAGCGACCACGAGCGCCGCAGACGCGGCCGGGCCTTTACCCAGACATTCCTGCGCAGCTACCTCGTGGGCTCGTGCTTCAACCCGCGCGGCTACCAGTCCGTGGGCGTGACCTTCGCCATGTACCCCGGCCTGGAGTACATCCACGGCTCGCCCGAGGGGGCGCGCCAGGCCGCCAGGCGCTACGTCAAGCACTTCAACACCCATCCCTTCTGGGTGCCCTGCATGATGGGCATCCTGCTCAACGCGGAGACGCTCATCGTCAAGGGCCAGCTGCCGCCCGAGGTGCTCGCCAAGGTCAAGGACACCACGAGCTACACCCTCTCCGCCATTGGCGATTCCGTGTTCGCTGGCTCGCTGCTCATCTTCTGGGCCCTGGCGTCCATCTGCCTGCTGCTGGCCGGGTTCCGGGCGCTGCCGCTGTGCCTGGGGCTCTCGCTGTTCCTGGGGTTGCAGGCCTTCCGGCTGGCCACCTTCCTGGGCGGCCTGCGCCACGGGCTCGCCTTCCTGAACATGCTCGGGCGGCTCGACCTCATCAACTGGGGCCAGCGCATCAAGATGGTCAACGCGGCGCTGCTCGTCTGCCTCTGGGTGCTGGCCTGGCCCGGCGAGGTGCAGTGGGGCGGGTGGCTGGTGGCCGTGGTGGGCATGGCCCTGGCCGCGCGCCTCTTCGCGGGCAGGCGCGCCAGGCGCGAGGTGGTCATAACGGGTTATATCCTGGCCCTGGCGGCCGCGCCCTGGGTGGTCGGCTGGGTCCGGGGGCTCATTCCCTAGCTGACGGCCCGGATTTTCTGTGATAGACCCTCGGGGTCGCTTGAAGGAACGTAAGGTAACCATGCAGGAAAACACCAGCGAGCAGAAAGAGGGACCCGAACGGCGCGCGCCCTTGCCGCGACAGGTGGTGGTGGCCAACCAGCTCGGCCTCCACGCCCGCCCGGCCGGAGTGCTCGCGCGCGAGGCCCAACGGTTTCAGGCGAACATCTCCATCGTTCAGGACGGCCAGGAAGTGGACGCCAAATCCATCCTGGACATCCTGACCCTGGCCGCAGGCCAGGGCTCCGCCCTGGAGCTTCGGGCCGCAGGGCACGATGCGGAAAACGCCCTGAACACCCTTGAGGCGCTCTTCCGGTCCCGCTTCGGCGAAGTGAAGTAGTGGCCGACACCATCCTTACCGGCATTCCGGTCTCCGCGGGCATCGCCATCGGCAAGGCCCTGTTCGTCAACCGCAGCCACCGCTCGGCGCTGCCGCGCCAGACCGTGACCGGCGAGTTCGTTGACGCCGAGACCTCGCGCCTGGAAAACGCCTTCCTCATGGCCGAACAGGAGATGGAGGCCCTGCGCACCAAGGTGCCCGACGAGTTGGAGCAGCACCGCCTGATCCTCGACTCGCACCTGATGATGCTGCGCGACCCCAACCTCAAGGGCGCGGCCCTGCGCTACGTGCGCGACCTGCGGCTCAACGCCGAGTGGGCCGTGGAAAAGGCCACGGCCGACGTGGCCGCCGCCTTCGAGGCCCTGGCAGACCCGTACCTCAAGGCCCGCGTGCAGGACGTGCGCCAGGTGTCCGACCGCGTGCTCGGCCATCTCCTCGGCAGGGAGACGGACCTGCGCGCCATTGGCTGGCGCGCCATCATCATGGCCCACGACCTGACCCCGGCAGACACCGTGGAGCTCGAAGTCTCCAAGATCATGGCCTTCGCCACCACGCGCGGCGGCAAGACCTCGCACACCGGCATCCTCGCGCGGACCATGGGCATCCCGGCCCTGGTGGGCGTGCAGGGGCTGGAGACGGCGGTCAACGACAACGATTTCGTGATCATCGACGGCTTCAAGGGCCGGATCATCGTGAACCCCAACGAGGGCGAGCTGCTCCACTACAACAAGCTCGCCACCCAGTTCGAGGCTTACGAGAAGAAGATATTCCGCCGGGCGCACCTCCCGGCGGAGACCAAGGACGGCTTCCGCGTCCAGGTCCTGGCGAACATCGAGCTGGCCGAGGAGGTGGCCCAGGTCATCGACAACGGGGCCGAGGGCGTGGGGTTGTTCCGCACGGAGTACGCCTACCTCAACCGCGTGGACCTGCCGGACGAGGAGGAGCTCTTCGACCGCTACGCCGAGCTGGCGTCCATCATGTCGCCCCGGCGGGTGACCTTCCGCACGCTCGACCTCGGGGCGGACAAGATCATCTCCAAGTATGGCGCGCTGGACGAGGCCAACCCCGCCATGGGCCTGCGGGCCATCCGCTTCTGCCTGCACCATCCCAAGATGTTCAAGGCCCAGCTGCGGGCCATCCTGCGCGCCTCCAACTACGGCAACGTCTCCATCATGTTCCCCATGATCTCGGGGCTCAACGAGCTGCGCGAGGCCAAGGCCCGCCTGGCCGAGGCCATGGACGAACTGCTCAGCGAGGGCGTGCCGTTCAAGAAGATTCCCGTGGGCATCATGGTGGAGCTGCCCGGCGCGGTGATGATCGCCGAGTTCCTGGCCAAGGAGGTGGACTTCTTCTCCATCGGCACCAACGACCTGATCCAGTATACCCTGGGCATCGACCGCACCAACCAGAACGTCTCCTACCTCTACCAGCCCCTGCACCCGGCCGTGCTGCGGTCCATCAAGTGGGTGGTGGACTCGGCCCACGAGGCGGGCATCGAGGTGAGCCTCTGCGGCGAGCTGGCCTCCGACCCCTTCTGCGTGCCCATCCTCATGGGCATGCAGATCGACTGCATCTCCCTCTCCCCGCAGGCCATTCCCGGCATCAAGCGGATCATCCGCCAGACGAGCATGGAGGAGTGCCGCCGCCTGCTCAAGCTGACCATCGAGCAGCGCACCGTGGGGCGCATCAACCGCCTCGTGCGCAACACCATCTTCAAGAAGTACCCCGAGGAGCTGCTGTTCTATTCGTCGCTCCTGGAGTCCGACGACCTGCCCCAATAGACATGGCCAAGAAGACCAAGAAGGAAGGGCCGGACATCATCGGCCAGAACAAGCAGGCGCGCCGCAACTACGAGTTCATCGAGATCTTCGAGGCGGGGCTGGAACTCAAGGGCGGGGAGGTCAAGTCCCTGCGCGAGGGCCGCGTGAGCTTCAAGGATGGCTACGTTCGCCTCAAGGGCGGCGAGGCCTGGCTCGTGGGCGTGCACATCGCGCCGTACGAGAACGTCTCGGCCTATGACCAGCCCGACCCCGAGCGCGAGCGCAGGCTCCTGCTGCACAAGACCGAGATCATGAAGCTCACGGCCAAGACCGAGCAGAAGGGCCTCACCGTGGTGCCGGTGAAGATGTACTGGTCGCGCGGGAAGGCCAAGCTGACCATCGCGCTGGCCAAGGGCAAGAACACCGTTTCCCGCAAGGAAGACCTCAAGGCGCGCGACATCGCCCGCGACACCCAGCGCCAGCTCGCGGCGTACAAATAAACACCATATTTCGAGGCATTACCATGGGCTTGACAATTAAGACTAGCGTGCTAGTTTTAATCTGAAAGCTGTAATGGTGTGCACTATTTTCGGCGTGGATTTCCATGCGAATGAGTGTGTTAAGATATTAATTCACAATAGGACGACTCGGCTCGTTCTAGTTGGGGCTCGTTGTGCTGAATGTTTCCGAACGCGAAATCCTGGAGCGCATGGCCTCCGACAATCCCTGGTGGGAGTTGGGCGCGGGAGGCGTTTCGGAGTTTTACACCTCGCTCGGCAGGCGGGACTATTACGCCGGGTTCTACCGCCTCCTCGCGGAGAGTGAGGTGCGCCGGGCCGTGGTGCTCATGGGCCCGCGCCGTGTGGGCAAGACGGTCATCCTGTTCCAGTCTGTGGACGCGCTGCTGGCCTCCGGCGTGGACCCGAAGTCGATCCTGTTCCTCTCCGTGGACATGCCGCTGTATCAGGGCATCGCCCTGGACAGGCTCGTGACCCTGTTCATGCGGCATAACGGCCTGACCCGCGATGACCGCATGTTCCTCCTGTTCGATGAAATCCAGTATCTGCCGGATTGGGAACGGCATCTCAAGGTCCTCGTGGATACCTACCTGCGCTCGCGCATAGCGGTTTCCGGCTCCGCAGCCGCCGCGCTGAGGCGCAAGAGCAGCGAATCCGGCGCGGGGAGGTTCACGGACTATCTCCTGCCGCCGCTCACCTTCGCGGAATACCTCGCGCTCATCGGACGCGAGGAGGAGTTGATTGTCTGGCGGAAGCCCGGCAGGAGTGTGGGGGCAGAAGCAGTCGATATTTCCGAGTTGAACCGGGAGTTCGTCAACTACCTGAACTACGGCGGCTATCCCGAGGCCGTGGCCGACCCCGAGGTGCGCAAGGACCCGACCCGGTTCATCAAGCGCGACATCGTGGACAAGGTGCTCCTGCGCGACCTGCCGAGCCTCTACGGCATCCAGGACGTGCAGGAGCTCAACAGGCTTTTGAACACCCTGGCCTACAACACTGGCAACATCCTCTCTCTGGAGAAGCTCGCCAAGTCGTCTGGAGTGAGCAAAGACACGCTCAAGCGCTACATCGAATATCTGGAGGCCGCGTTTCTCATCAAGAAGGTCCGGCGTGTGGATGAAAACGGAAAGCGATTCCAGCGCGAGCGCAGTTTCAAGGTTTACCTCACCAACCCCTCCATGCGCGCCGCGCTTTTCAACCCCGTGAAGGAGGACGATCAGGCCATGGGACTGTTGGCCGAGACGGCGCTGTTTAGCCAGTGGTTTCATTCTCCCGAGGAATTGTTCTATGCGAACTGGAAGCAGGGGGAAGTGGATATGGTGGTTTTGGATGCGGCTGGGGGTGTAAAGTGGTGCACGGAGGTGAAATGGACGGACAGGTACTATGCTCATCCCGAAGAATTGCACCCTCTGCTCCAATTCGTGAAACACGCGAATGTTCCTGAATCCCCAATTGTTACCACGAAAACAGCACATGGATGGCGAGAGTTGGATGGAGTATCGATATATTTCCTGCCCACGAGCCTGTCCTGTTACCTTTCGGGGAAGGGGTCTGTGACAATGAAGATGGGAAGCACCCATGACTGACCCTCTCTCCCGTTCCCAGCGCTCCTTCCTCGCCTCCGTCTTTCCCGGCGACGCATTCGCCGACGACGCACCCACCCTGGCCGCGTTCGCCGTCGACTCCAGCCAGAAGCAGGCCATGCCCTGGGCCGTGGTGCGGCCGGAGAGCGCGGAGCAGGTCTCGGCGCTGCTCCAGTGGGCCGCCGAGGAGAACGTCCCGGTCTATACCCGCGCGCGCGGCACCAACAAGGTGGGCGGGACTGTTCCGGTGCGCGGCGGGGTGGTGGTCTCCACCCTGCGCATGAACCGGATACTGGACATTGACGAGCATGACTTTGCGGCCGAGGTCCAGCCCGGGGTCGTCACCGCCGACTTCGCCGCCGCCTGCGCGAAAAAGGGGCTGCTCTATCCTCCTGATCCGGCCTCGGTGCGCATTTCCACCGTGGGAGGCAATGTGGCCACCTGCGCGGGGGGGCTTCGCGCCGTCAAGTACGGCGTCACGCGGGATTACGTGCTCGGCGTGGAGGCCGTGGTGCCCGGGGGCGAGGTCCTGCGCCTGGGCTCGCGCTGCCACAAGGACGTGGTGGGCCTCGACCTCGCCCGGCTCTTCGTGGGCTCCGCCGGGACGCTCGGCATCCTCACCGCGCTGACCCTGAAGCTCCTGCCCCTGCCCGAGGCCCGGGCCTCCGTCCTGGCGGCGTACCGCTCGCAGGAAGCGGCCATCGAGGCCGCGCATGCGGTGTTCGCCGCCGGGGTGCTGCCCACGGCCTGCGAGTTCATGGACGCGGTGACCATGACCGCGCTCTCGCGCCTCACCGGGGAAGCCTGGCTGGCCGAGGCCGGGGGCGTGGTGCTGCTCCAGTCCGACGGGCTCCGGGGCGCTGTGGACGCCGAGATTTCCAGAATGCAAGAGGTCTTGGATTCGTTCTCCCCGCTGCGGATCATGGCCGGGAGCGGCGCGGAGGAGGCGCGCGTCTGGGAGCTGCGCCGCCAGCTCTCCGAGGCCTGCTTCACCCTCGCGCCGGACAAGCTCTCCGAAGACGTGGCCGTGCCGCGCGGCAGGCTGGCCGAGGCCGTGGCGGGCTTCCGGGCCATCGGCGCGGAGCTCGGCGTCACCGTGGTGGTCTACGGCCACCTGGGCGACGGCAACCTGCACGTGAACACCATGTACCGCCGGGCGGACGAGGCCGAGGCGGCCCGCGCCCGGGAGTGCCGCGAGCGCATCCTGGCCCTGGCCCTCGACCTGGGCGGCACGGCCTCGGGCGAGCACGGCCTGGGGCTCTCCAAGCGCGACCACCTGGCCCGGCAGGTCGCCGCGCCGGAGCTGGCGCGCATGCGCGCGGTGAAGAGGGTGTTCGACCCCACGGGCATCATGAACCCGGGCAAGGAGTGGTCCTGAATATAGCTTTAAAACGCTGTATTTATGATTTATGGCCTTATTCGGCTGTACTTTGCCAATAGGGCCTTTTAACGCTATATACGTGCCGGAGGTGACGGCATGGAACAACGCATAGCAGTCATCACGGGCGATGTGGTGGACTCGACCAAGAGCCCTGACTGGCGGGAATTGCAGGACTTCATGGTGCACGTTCTCGCGCGGACCGAAAAAACTTTCGAGCGGGACCTGGCGCTCCCCGGGGAGATTTTTCAGGGCGATTCCCTACAGATCGTGCTGGGAAAACCCGCGTCGGCCCTGCGGGCCGCCCTGTATTTGCGCAGCTTGTTCAGCTCCAAGGAAACGAAAACGCGCCACCCCGCGTTCGACATGCGCGTGGCCGTGGGCATCGGCGGGCAGGCCGCCCTGCATTCGCGCCCGGGGTTGAGCACGGGCGAGGCGTTCATCCTCTCCGGCAGGACGTTGGAGAAGATGGGCAAGCGGGAGCGGCTGCGCATGGCCACGCCGGACCCGGAGGGCACGAGCCTGCTGGAGGCGTGCTGCGCCCTGCTGGATGAACTTTCGGCCCGCTGGACCCCCAAGCAGCACGAGGCGGTGGCGCATGCGCTCACGGGCATGCGCCAGGAGGAGATCGCCGAGCGGATGCACGTCACCCAGGGGGTCATCCACCGCCACCTGCGCAGCGCCGGAATGCCCGGGGTTCAGGCCTTCGTGGAATATTTCGAAACGCAGCTCATGGGGGCCAAGCCGTGGAACCCGTGACCGCGAGCCCGCTTTTCGTCGCGCTCGGGCTGCTTTTTTCACACCTGCTGGCGGATTTCGTGTTGCAGCCGGACTCCTGGGTGCAGGCCAAGGGCGCGCGGCTTTTCTCCTGGCAGCTCGCGGCGCACGCGGGCGTGGCCGGGGGGCTTACGGCCCTGGTGCTCTGGGGGCGCGGGGGTGTGCTGGCCCCGGCGTGCGTGTTCGCCAGCCACGCGCTCATCGACGCCTGCAAGGCGAGGTTCGCGCCCGCTTCCCTGAGGGCGCTGCTGCTGGACCAGGCGCTGCACCTGCTGGTGCTCGGCGCGGTGCTGGCCTGGGCGGTTCCCGAAGCGCGCGGCCCTTTGGGGAGCGCGCTTGGGGCGGCGGCATGGGCCCATGGGCTCCTTCTGGCCTGTTCCCTTGTTGTGGTCACCCGGGTCGGCGGCGTGGTCATCGGCTTTGCCACCAGCCAATGGCGGGCGGAGCTCATCGGCTGCGTCGGAGCCCATGGGCTGGCCAGGGCCGGGAACTGGATCGGCATGCTGGAGCGGACCCTGATCCTGATCTTCGTGCTCGTTTCGAGCTGGGAGGCCATCGGCTTTCTCATCACGGCCAAGACGATCCTGCGGTTCAGGGAAATACAGGGGACCGCAGAGCGCAAGGTGGCGGAATACATCCTCGTGGGTACGTTGATGAGCTTTTTGTGGGCCATTGTCGTTGGCCTGGGAACGGCCCGGCTGCTGGCCGCCGTCGGGGCGGGCGCGCCATGACCGCGTTTTCCTGCGGCAGCGTTGGCGCGTGCGTGCAGTGCGGCAAGTGCCTGGAGGTCTGCCCGGTGCTGGCGGCCACGGGGCGCGAGGAGCTTTCCCCCCGGGCCAAGGCCCGCCTCGCGCACCTGGCCCTGTGCGAAAAGGGGCTCGGCGAGCTGGAGGTGGCCCGCCTGGCGGACCTCTGCCTCGGCTGCGGGCGCTGCGCCGAGGTCTGCGCCCAGGGGGTGGACGTGCCCGCGGCCGTGGCCGCGCTGCGAGGGGCGCACCCGGGCTGGCGCTCCTGGCTCTGGAAGCGCTGGATGGAGCACGCCAAGACCCTCTGGCCCCTTGCCGCGAAGCTGGGCGGGGCCGTGCCCGGGGTGGCGGCGGGGGCTTTTCCGGCCCGGGTTTCCGGGCTCGTGAAGCTGGCGCGGGGGCTGGGCCGCGAACCCATTCGCCCGTTCGTGGCCATCGAGTCTTTCCCCGATGCTTACCGTGGCCGCGAGGCGCTGCTGTTTCCGGGTTGCGCGGCTTCGGGCGCGGCCGGGTACTGGACAAGCGCTGCCAAGGCCTTATGTGACGGCCTGGGCCTCTCGTTGATCGGGGCCGAGTTTTCCTGCTGCGGGTCGGGGCTCGGCATGGCCGGGCTCGCGGCCGAGCGGCTTGCGGCAGCGCGGCGCAACGTGGAAATCTGGCGGGCGGCCGGGAAGCCCATGGTCGTGACGTTTTGCGCCTCGTGCCTGCGCGGGCTCGCGGGCTACGCGGCCGACCCGGCCGTGCTGCCAGGCCGAGCCGAGGCCGAGGCCTGGGCCGCCGCGCTGACCCCCCTGACCGGGCTTTTGAAATCGGCCCGGTTTGTGGTATCCCCGTTTGCGCTTATGGATGCGCTTATGGATGCGCCGGGTGCGTTGGAGACGCCGGATGCGTCCGCGCCGAAGGGCCTGGCCTATCATCGGCCCTGCCACGCGCCGCACGGGGCCGAAGGGCAAGGCGAAGACCAGGACGAGGCGCTGCTCGCGCGGATGTTCGGGTCTGCGTTCGGAAAGATGAAGATTTCCACCCGCTGCTGCGGATTCGGCGGGGTGCTCCAGCTTGGCGAGGCTCCGCAGCCGCGCGGGCCTGCGGGGCCCTTTTCGGGCCCAATATCGGGCTCTGTCACGGCCAGGGTCGCCGCCGCGTGCTGGGCGGGGCTGGCCGAGGAGGGGCGCGATGCCTCCGGACCATTGACGCACAAGGCCTCCGGACCATTGATGCACAAGGCCTCCGGCCCGGGGAGACACCCGGGGCTGGTGCTCACGGGCTGCACGGCCTGCGTGTTTCAGCTGGAAGCCACGGCCCCCCAGGGCGCGAGAGCGGCCCACTGGTTGGAAGCTCTGCAAACGAACTGACCGTTTTTTCACCAAGGAACGCACAAGCATGCTCAAAAAGATCTTCGGCTCCAAGAACGACCGCTTCCTCAAGCAATGCAGTGGCGACGTGGCGCGCATCAACGCCCTTGAGCCGGAGATGCAAAAGCTCTCCGACGACGACATGCGCGCCAAGATCGCCCAGTGGCGCGGGGAGGTGGAGAACGGACGCACCCTCGACGACCTGCTGCCCGAGTGCTTCGCCCTCGTGCGCGAGGCGGGGGTTCGTTCGCTGGGCATGCGCCACTTCGACGTGCAGCTCATCGGCGGCATGGCCCTGCACCAGGGCAAGATCGCCGAGATGCGCACCGGTGAGGGCAAGACCCTGGTGGCCACCCTGCCCGTGGTGCTCAACGCCCTGACGGGCAAGGGCGTGCACGTG
>JBFWJM010000021.1:0-21878 GCA_050253205.1 Desulfovibrionaceae bacterium | reverse complement strand
CCCGCGCCGATGAGCTTCTTGTAGCGGGACTTGAAGAGTTCCAGGTCCACCAGGGCGTGGATCTCCTCCACGCGGGGCTGGCAGATCAGGGCAAGCGTCCTGCGGCTGAGCGCGCGGCTCTCCCGCCCGCCCACGCTGGGCACCTCGATGACGTCGTCGCCGTGCACCAGGTCCGTGAGCGCGCAGCCGTAGCGCACCTTGATCTCCTCGGCGTTGATCATGGGCGTGCGCAGGCCGAAGGCGATGTCGTTGGTCAGGTTGTTGCCGCCCAGGCCGATGACCGCCGTGTGCTTGATGGAATCCTTGGAGAAGATGGCCACGTCCGTGGTGCCGCCGCCGATGTCCACCAGGGCCACGCCGATCTCGCGCTCCTCGTCGGAGAGCACGGCCTTGGAGGAGGCCAGGCTCTCCAGCACGATGTCGGCCACGTCGAGCCCGGAGCGGTGGCAGGCGCGGATGATGTTCTGCGCGCTGGTCACGGCCCCGGTGACGATGTGCACCTTGACCTCCAGGCGCACGCCCGCCATGCCCAGCGGGTCGATGATGCCGCTCTGGTCGTCGACCATGAACTCCTGGGGCAGGGTGTGGATGACCTCGCGGTCCATGGGGATGGCCACGGCCTTGGCCGCGTCGATGACGCGCTCCACGTCCTTGGGCGTGACCTCGCCGCCCTTCACCGCGATGATGCCGTGGCTGTTGAGCCCCTCGATGTGCCCGCCGGCGATGCCCGCGTACACCGAGCGTATCTCGATCCCGGCCATGCGCTCCGCCAGTTCCAGCGACTTGACGATGGACTGCACGGTCTGTTCGATGTTGATGACCACGCCGCGCCGCAGGCCCGTGGAAGGGGCCACTCCGGTGCCGATGATGTTCACATGGTCGCCGTCGAGCTCGCCGACCACGGCGCAGATCTTCGTGGTCCCGATGTCGAGCCCGACGACAAGATCCGTCTTGGACATACGCTCCTCCTCCATTGCCCGCAGGGCGGGCGTTCAGGTCCGCTTGTGCACCCAGACCCTGTCCGGTCCGGCGGTGATGCCCGCAGCGTCGTCGAGTTCGCCGCGCAGTCTCAGGTCCTCCGCCACCCGTTCCATCAGGGCGAGCTGGGTTGAAAAATCGCGCAGGCTGAGCCGCAGGGTCAGCCCGTTGCCGTCCAGAAAGCACTCCACGTCGCCCCCCGGGAGCACCCGCAGGGAGGCCAGCCGCTCGGGCTCGAAGCCCAGCGAGCTGCGGCCCAGCGCCTCCAGCAGCCGGGGCAGCCCGGCCAGCTCCCCGCGCAGGCCGCCCGGGGCCTCCAGCACGGGCAGGGAGACGAAGTCCCCGGGGGTCACGGCGGTGATGAGCCCGCCGTGCTCGTCCGCGTAGTAGAGGCGGTCGCCGTTCACGGCCCAGTAAGCCGCGCCGCGCTCCTCCACCTCCACGGTGATCTTCCCTGGCAGCTCGCGGCGCACCAGCACCGAAGCCACCCAGGGATTCTTGGCCAGGCGCGCCTGCACGCGGGTGACGTTGAGCCCGAGGCAGTTCTCGCCCAGGCGCAAGCCCCCGGCCGCGAGCACGTCGCCATAGCTCAGGTGGCGGTTGCCCGTGACCTCGATCTCGCCGATGGCGAACTGGTCCGTGGTCACGGCCCAGCGGTAGCCGCCGAAGAGCCCGACCATGAGCAGCGCCAGGCAGACCAGGAAGCCGAAGGCCAGGCCCGAGCGCCTGAGGGCCGGGGAGGCCGGGCCCGAGAAGCCCCCGCCCCCGCCCTTGCGGCGGTTGGAGCGTGCCGGGCGGCGCTTGGCCGCGCCGTTCTTCGTGCCGATGCTCGCGCCGATCATGAGAGGATCACCACCTCGGTTTCGAGGTCCACGCCAAAGCGCTCGCGCACCTTTTCGCGCCCGCGCTCCAGCAGCTCCATGGCCTGGGCGAAGGTGCCGCCGCCTTCGTTGACCAGAAAATTCGCGTGCCGCTCCGAGAAGACCATGGGCCCGATGCGTGCGCCCTTCATGCCCGCCTGGTCGAGCAGCCGCCCGGCGGACTCGCCCTCGGGGTTCTTGAACACGCACCCCGCCGTGCGCGCGCGAAGCGGCTGCCCCGCGCGCTTTTGCTCCATGAACCCGCGCATGGCTCCCTGCACGGCCTCGGGCTCGGCGCGGGTGAGCGAGAGCTCCACCTCCCAGGCCAGCCACTTGCCCGGCAGGCCGGGGTAGAACGCCCGGTAGCCGAAATGCAGGGCCTCGCGCCCGATCCAGCCGAGGCCGGAATACGGCGCCCAGAGTGCGGCGCGGACCACGCGCTCGCCGAAGGTCTGGCCCCAGCTGCCCGCGTTCATGGCCAGGGCCCCGCCCACGGTGCCGGGAATGCCCGCCAGCCCCTCCAGGCCCGAGAGCCCGGCCCGGGCCAGCTCCGAGAGCAGCACCGGGAGCTTGAGCCCCGCGCCCGCGCGGACCATGGGCTGGCCCTCACGCTCGAACAATTCCAGGCCGTCGTGGCCCACGCAGAGCAGCACGAGGTCCGAGTCCGCGTCGCTCGCCAGGAGGTTGGACCCGCCGCCGAGCACAAAGGGCCGCCCCTTTTCCGCGTCCAGGAACGCGGCCAGCAGGTCGAGCTCCGCCTCGGTGCGCGGTGCGGCCTCGGCCAGGCAGCGCCCGCCGATGCCGAGCGTGGTGCGCCCGGAGAGCTTCGGCCCGGGCCGCAGGACGGGCAGGGTCGTCGTGCTCACGCGTGCTCCTCCTCGCGCCTCGCGGGCGCGGCCAGGTAGTTCTCGCCCACCTGCCAGATGGACCCGGCCCCCAGGGTGATGAACACGTCGCCGGGGCTGAGGATCACGTCCAGCTCCTCCTCCATGGGCCCGAAGCCCTCGTAGAAGGTCACCTTCACGTCGCTCACCTGGCGGATGCCCTGGGCCAGCGACATGCCGTTGACCCCGGGGATGGGCGATTCGCTCGCGGGGTAGATCTCCGTGAGCAGCAGCAGGTCCACGCCCTCGAACGCCTTGCAGAACTCGCCGAAGAGCGCCTGCGTGCGGCTGAAGCGGTGCGGCTGGAAGGCGACCACGAGGCGGCGGTCCGGGTAGCAGGATTTGGCCGTGCGGATGGTGGCGGTGATCTCCGCCGGGTGGTGGCCGTAGTCGTCCACCACGAGCACGCCCCCGCGCTCGCCCTTCTTCTCGAAGCGGCGGCCCACCCCGCCGAAGGTGGAGAGGCCGCGCAGGATGGCGTCCTTGGGCAGGCCCGCCTCCAGGGATACGCCGATGGTGGCCAGGGCGTTGAGGATGTTGTGCCTGCCTGGCTGCGCCAGGGAGACGTCCGCCCAATGCTCGCCGTCGAGGGAAACCTTGAAGATGGAGCGCAGCCCCTCGGCCACGATCTCGGCGCGCAGGCGGTTGCCCTGGCCCAGGCCGTAGGTCATGACCGGGCGCTTGATCCTGGGGAGCAACCGCTTGACCCCTATGTCGTCCCCGCAGACCACGTTCATGCCGTAGAAGGGAATCTTGTTCATGAACGTGGTGAAGGAGTCGTCGATGGCCTGCTGGTCCGCGTAGAAGTCCATGTGGTCGCGGTCCACGTTGGTGACGATGGAGATGACCGGGGCCAGCAGCAGGAACGAGCCGTCGGATTCGTCGGCTTCCGCAATAAGGTACTCCCCCTCGCCGAGCCGCGCGTTGGAGCCGTAAGTGTTCAGCCTGCCGCCGATGACCACGGTGGGGTCCATGCCCGCCTCGGTGAAGATGGTGGCGAGCAGCGAGGTGGTGGTGGTCTTGCCGTGCGTGCCCGCCACGGCGATGCCCGATTGCAGGCGCATGAGCTCCGCGAGCATCTCCGCCCGGGGGATGACGGGGATGCCCAGCTCGCGTGCGCGCACCAGTTCGGGGTTCTCCTCGCTGATGGCCGTGGACTTGACCAGCACGTCCGCCTCGGTGACGTTGTCCGCCCCATGGCCGATGAAGACCAGCGCGCCGAGCTTTTCCAAGCGCTTCACCGTGGCTCCGGCGGCCAGGTCCGAGCCCGTCACGGTGAAGCCCATGGTCAGCAGCACCTCGGCGATGCCGCTCATGCCCGAGCCGCCGATGCCGACCATGTGCACCTTGTTCACCCGTGCGGCCATGATGGGCTTGCTGCGCGCATGCGCAACGGAAATAGTGGGTCCCTGGGCTGCCGTCATCCGATCATCTCCTCCACTGCGTCCATGATCCGCGCCGCCGCGTCCGGGCGGGCGAAGCCGCGAGCGGCCTCGGCCATGCGCGCCAATTTTTCCGGGTTTTCAAAAAGGGTCCGCACCGTCACGGCCACCTGGCTGCCGTTCAGGCCCGTCTGGGCGATGCGCTGGGCCGCTCCGGCGGCCTCCATGGCCACGGCGTTGCGGTCCTGGTGGCCGTGGGTGGCCTCGGGGAAGGGGATGAACACGGCGGGCAGCCCGGCGGCCGCCACCTCGAACACCGTGCTCGCCCCGGAGCGGCAGAAGGCGAGGTCCGCCCAGGCGTAGGCCCCGGCCATGTCGTCCATGAACCCGCGCACGGCCGAGGGGTTCCACCCGGCGGCCTCGTACCCGGCGCGGATGCTCTCCTCGTGGGTCGGGCCGCACTGGTGGATGATCTCCACGCCCAGCTCCTTCAGGGCGGGCAGGGCGGCCACTACGGCCTCGTTGATGGCGCGCGCGCCCTGGCTGCCGCCCAGCACCAGCAGGCGGTTCGGACGGCGCGAGGCGTAGGCGCGCTCGCGCGTCGCGGCCTGAAATATCTCCGCGCGCACGGGGTTGCCCGTGAGCAGGCACTTGTGCGCGGGGAAGGCGCCGCGATCATCCGGGAAGGAGAGGAACACGCGGCGAACCCATCTGCCGAGGATGCGGTTGGTGGCCCCGGGCACGGAGTTCTGCTCGTGCACGGCCGTGGGGATGCCGCGCAGGCGCGCGGCCAGCACCGGGCAGAAGCCCGCGTACCCGCCGAAACCCACCACGGCCTCGGGGCGGAAGCGGCCGAGCGCGCCCCGGGCCAGGGCCACGGCGCGCAGCACCCAGACCGAGGAGAGGAGCCCCTTGACCCCCTTGCCGAGCACGCCCCTGGCGGGCAGTTCCACGAATTCGAGCCCCTCGGCCCGGGCGAGGTCGCCCTCCGGGCCGCCGCCGCCGAGGAAGAGCACGCGGCAGTCCGCGTTCCTGCGCCGGGCCTCGCGGGCCACGGCCAGGGCGGGAAAGATGTGGCCTCCGGTGCCTCCGGTGCTCACTGCCAGCCGAGCGATGGTCACAGCGCCTCCCTCCGGCCGATGTTCAGCAGGATGCCCACGCAGATGAAGGAGACGATCAGGTTCGACCCGCCGTAGGAGACGAAGGGCATGGGCACGCCCTTGGGCGGCACCGTGCCGAGGACCACGGCCAGGTTGAGGAAGAAGCCCAGCGCCAGGATGAGCGTGAGGCCGAAGGCCGTGAAGCGGTCCTGGAGGTCTTCCTGTGCCAGGGTGATGCGCAGGCAGCGGTAGAGGATGAAGCCCACGAGCCCGAAGATAACGGCCATGCCCAGGAAGCCGAGCTCCTCCCCGGCCACGGCCATGATGAAGTCCGTGTGCGCCTCGGGGAGGTAGAAGAGCTTCTGCGTGCCCTGGCCGAGGCCCACGCCCGCCAGCTTGCCGGAGCCGAAGGCGTAGAACGACTGCACGAGCTGGTAGCCTTCGTCGCGGGCCACCTTGAAGGGGTCTATGAAGGCTGTCCAACGCTTGAGCCTGTAGGCCGACTGGGCGATGAGCATCCAGCCGCCCCAGCCGCCGAGCCCGGCCGCGAGGATGAGGTAGACGAGCCGGGTGCCGCCCACCAGGCACATGAAGAAGAGGATGCCCACCAGGAAGGCCGCCCCGCCGAAGTCCGGCTGCGCCAGGAGCAGCACGGCCAGGGCGATGGTGGCGATGAACGGCGGCAGGAAGCCCACGGAGAAGGATTTGACCATCTCCTGCTTGCGGGCGAAAAAGTAGGCCAGGTAGAGCACCAGGGCGAGCTTGGCGAACTCCAGCGGCTGGAGCGAGGCGAACCCCAGGCCCAGCCAGCGGCGCGCGCCCCCGGCCATGATGCCCAGCGGGGTGAAGGCCGTGACGGCCAGGAGCGCCCCGGCCAGGACCATCCAGACGTAGGTCAGGTCGTAGAGGATGATGCGCGGCATGCGCGAGCCGAGCCACAGGCAGAGCGCCCCGAGCAGGAAGAAGGCCGCCTGCTTCTTGAAGAAGAAGTATTTGTCCGCGTATTCCTGCTCGGCCATGATGCCAGAGGCGGAGAGGACCATGATCAGCCCGATGCCCGCCAGCAGCAGCACGGCGAGCAGCAGCCAGTAGTCGGTCTGTCCCGGGGCTTGTTTCGCGGTGTTCATCCGGCGGTTCACAGCGCCTCCACGATGGTTCGGAAGTGCTCGCCCCGGGCGGCGTAGCCCTTGTACGCGTCGAAGCTGGCCGTGGCGGGCGAGAGGAGCACCACGTCGCCCGGCTTCGCCTCGGCGGCGAGCCTGCGCACGGCGGGCTCCAGGGAGGGCTCCCAGAACAGGGGAAATTCGTCCTTCAGCGCGGGCTCGAAGGCCTCGCGCCCGGCGCCGAAGAGCCCCACCTGCACCACCCGGCCGCGCAGGGCCGGGAGCATGGAGCGCACGTCGCCCCCCTTGAACACCCCGCCGAGAAGCAGGCGCACGGGCCGCTCGAAGCTCTGCACCGCAGCGGCCACGGCGTCGAGGTTGGTGGCCTTGGAGTCGTCCACGAAGAGTACGCCGTGCTTCTCGGCCACGGGCTCCTGGCGGTGGGCCAGGGGGCGGAAGGCGCGGATGGCCTCGGCGGCTTGCCCTTCGGTGACGCCGAACTCGCGCACGGCGAGCCATGCGGCGGTGATGTTGGCGCGGTTGTGCGCACCCGGGAGGAACGGCGCCTCGAAGCGGTCCTCGGCTTCGTAGAAGATGCGCCTGCCGTGGCCCATGGCCCGGCCCTCCAGCTCCGCACGAAGCATCGCGGGCACGATGGCCGTGTCCGCCGCGTCCTGCTGGGTGAAGAGCCGCAGCTTGGCCTCCAGGTATTCATCCATGTCCTCGTGGTAGTCGAGGTGGTTGGCCGAGAAATTGAGCAGCACGCCCACGCGCGGCTTGAACAGACGCACGTTCTGAAGCTGGAAGCTGGAGACCTCCAGCACGATGACGTCGGCGGTTTCGTCGTCGAGCAGGTAGTCGCACAGGGGGGTGCCGATGTTGCCCCCGGTGAAGACCCGTTTTCCCGCGTGTTCGAGAATGTGCGAGACCAGGGTGGTGGTGGTCGTCTTGCCGTTGGTGCCCGTGATGGCCAGGGCGGGCGCGGCCGTGAACCAGGAGGCCAGCTCCAGCTCGGCCACCACCTTGCGCGCGGGAACGGACACGAGGAACTGCGCCATGCGCCGTACGGGAACCCCCGGGGAGAGCACCACGATGTCCGCGCCCTCGAACTGCTCGGCCGAGTGTGGCCCGAGCAGCAGCTCGTGCTCGCCAGGCACGCGGTCCATGACGGCGGGGTCGGTCTTTTCGCTGGAATCCACCACGCGCACCCGCGCGCCCAGCTCGGCCAGCAGCCGCGCCGCGGCCACGCCCGAGGCCCCAGCCCCCACGACCACGCCGAGGTGGTCCTGGAGCAGGCCGAGCTTGCGGAATTCACGGATCAGCGGATTCATGGCCTACCTCAACTTCAGGGTGGAGAGCGCCATGAGCGCCAGCAGGATGGACATGATCCAGAAGCGGATGATGATCTTGGACTCGGGGATGCCCTTGAGCTCGAAGTGGTGGTGCAGCGGGGCCATGCGGAAGATGCGCTTGCCCCCGGAGAACTTGAAGTAGCCCACCTGGAGGATCACCGAGACCGTCTCGAACACGAAGACTCCGCCCACGATGACGAGCAGCAGCTCCTGCTTGGCCAGCACGGCCAGGAAGCCCAGGGTGCCGCCCAGGGAGAGGGAGCCCACGTCGCCCATGAAGACCTGGGCGGGGTAGGCGTTGTACCAGAGGAAGCCGAGCCCCGCACCCACCAGCGCCCCGCAGAACACCGTGACCTCGCCCACGCCGGGCACGGGCGTGACGTTGAGGTAGGTGCTGAAGGTGGCGTGCCCGGCCACGTAGATGAACAGGGCGAAGCACGCGGCGTTGACGATGAACGGGCCGATGGCCAGGCCGTCGAGCCCGTCCGTGAGGTTTACGGCGTTGGAGGTGCCCACGAGCACGAAGAGCGCCAGGGGCAGGTAGAACCAGCCGAGGTCGGGCTGGAATTCCTTGAAGAACGGCACTGCGAGCTTGGTGGAATACGCGGGCTCGAAGAGCAGCGCGGCAATGGCGATGGAGGCCACGGCCACCTGCGCGGCGAACTTGGCCCGGGCCGAGAGGCCCAGGTTCCGGCGCTTGACGACCTTGGTGTAGTCGTCCGCGAAGCCCACGAGCCCGAAGCCCACGAACACGAAGCTCGTGAGCCAGACGTAGTGGTTGGAGAGGTCGGCCCAGAGCAGGGTGGAGGCCATCACCGCCATGATGATGATGATCCCGCCCATGGTGGGGGTGCCTTCCTTGCACTGGTGGTTCTGGGGGCCGTCCTTCTGGATGTATTGCCCGCACTTGACGCGCGCCAGCCAGCGGATCACCGCCGGGCCGAAGACGACGGTGATGACCAGGGCCGTGAGCAGCGCGTAGATGGACCGGAAGGTGATGTAGCGGAAGACGTTGAACGCCCCGATGGTCTCGCTGAGGGGATAGAGCAGATGGTAGATCATGCGGCGTCCTTGTTGAACATGCATTGGGTGAGGGCGGCGGCGTGCTCCTCCATGCGGCAGGAGCGCGAGCCCTTGACGAGGACCACGGCCTCGCCCAGGCCCAGGGAGGCGAAGCGCCGGGCCGTCTCCGCCGGGGAGGCCGTGGGGGCCATGGCCGGGGAGGCCGGGCCGAAGCCTTCGGCCACGTCGTCCGCGTGCGCGCCCTTCCAGAGCAGCAGGGCCGGGGCCAGCTCGCGCGCGGCGCGGCCCAGGGCCTTGTGCTCCTCGGCGGCCAGCTCGCCCAATTCCTTCATCTCGCCCAGTACGAGCACCAGGGGGCGGCCCTCGGCCATGTCCTTGGCGGCGCGCATGGCCGCGAGCATGGACTTGGGGTTGGCGTTGTAGGTGTCGTCGATGAGCGTCATGCGGCCCTGGGTGCGGCAGACGAAGCGCTGCTTGAGCGCGCGGCTCTCGGCCAGGCCCTCGCGCAGGGCGGAGGGGGCCAGCCCGAGCAGGTGCGCGGCGCAGGCAACGGCGGCCACGTTCTCCGCGTGGTGCGCGCCGCAGGCGGGCAGCTCCAGGGTCTCGTCCATGGCCCGTGTCTTCACGCGGAAGAGGCCGCGCCCCTCCGGAGTGCGCCCTGTGAGGGTGCAGAAATAGTCGCAGTCCGGGTCCGTGGTGGAGAAGCCCACGGCGTCGGGCCGGATGGCCGTAGCCTCGGCCCAGAGTTCGGGGTAGTCGCGGTTGACCACGGCTCGGCCCCCGGGGGCGAGGTGGCGCAGCAGCGAGGCCTTGGCCCGGGCCACGCCCTCGATGGACCCCAGGCCCTCCAGGTGCGCGGGGCCGATGTTGTGGATCACGGCGAGGTCCGGCGCGGCAACGGGACCGAGCTCGTCCATGTCGTGGGGTTTGGAGATGCCGAGCTCCAGTATCCAGAGGTCCGCGTCGTCGGCCGCACGGAAGATGGACAGCGGCAGGCCGATCTGGTTGTTGAAGTTGCCCGCGCTCTTGCTCACGGCCAGCCCGTGCCCGGCCACGGAGGCGAGCAGCTCCTTCACCGTGGTCTTGCCCGCCGAGCCCGTGACGGCAACGACCCGGGCGTGCGTGCCCTGGCGGCGGAAGGCCGCCAGGCGGCCCAGGGCAAGGACCGTATCGGGCACGAGGAGCACCGGAGTGCGCTCCAGCTCGGGCATGAGCCGGGAGGCCACCACCACGCGCGCGCCGTGCTTCACGGCCTGGGGGGCGAAGTGGTGCCCGTCGAAGTTTTCGCCCTCGATGCAGAAGAAGGCGTCGCCCTTGTTCACGCTGCGGGAATCCGTGGCTACGCCCGTCACGGCGAAGTCGCGGCCCACGGGCGTGTCGGGTGCGCCGAGCAGGGCGGTTTCCATGTCGCGCAGGGTAAACATCAGCCCAGGGCCTCCACTGCCTCGGCGCAGGTCGCCACGTCGCTGAAGGGGTGCTTCTCGTCGCCGATCTGCTGGTAGGGCTCGTGGCCCTTGCCCGCCACGAGGAGCACGTCGCCATCCTCAAGCATCTCCACGGCCAGGCGGATGGCCTTGGCTCGGTCCACCTCCTCCACCACGCGCGGGCAGCCCACGAGCCCGGGCCGCGCGTCGGCCAGGATGTCCTGGGGATCTTCATGGCGCGGGTTGTCGGAGGTGAGCACGGCCACGTCCGCCAGGCGAGCCACGGCGCGGGCCATGAGCGGGCGCTTGGTCCTGTCGCGGTTGCCCCCGCAGCCGAAGAGCGTCACGAGCCTGCCGCTGGTGATGGGCCGCAGGGCCCGCTGCACGTTTTCCAGGGCGTCGGGGGTGTGGGCGTAGTCCACGAAGATGTCGAGCCCGCGCGCGTTTGGCACGCGCTCCAGGCGGCCGGGCACCCCGGCGAAGGTTTCCAGGCGGCGGAAGTCGCGCTCGCCCATGCCCAGGGCCGCGGCAACTCCCTGCGCTGCCAGCAGGTTCATGGCGTTGTGCTGGCCGATGAGCCCGGAGTTCACCGTCCAGGAGCGATCCCCCCGGGTCACGTCGAGGGTCAGGCCCTTGGCCGAGCTCTCGCGGATGGTGCCGCGCAGGTGGTCCACGCCGCCCAGGGGCTCGGTGAGGCCGTAGCCCATGACATGCTCCAGCTCGCGCACCAGGCGCGCGCCGTAGGGGTCGTCAAAGTTCACCACGCAGGCCTTGTCCGTGTGGGGCACCTCGCGGAAGAGCCGCGCCTTGGCCCGGAAATAGGTCTCCATGTCGCCGTGGTAGTCCAGGTGGTCCTGGGTCACGTTGGTGAGCGCGGCCACGTCGTACTCCAGCCCGGCGATGCGGTTCTGGTCGATGGAGTGCGACGAGGTTTCCATGACCACCACGTCCACGTCGCTCCCGGCCATGTTGGCGACGAGTTCGTGCAGCGTCCAGCAGTCGGGGGTGGTCAGGGTGGCGTCGAGGGAGAAGCCCGGCCAGCGGTAGACCACGGTGCCGAGCAGGCCGACCTTGAGCCCGGCCGCCGAGAGCAGGTGCTCCAGGATGAAGGCCGTGGTGGTCTTGCCGTTGGTCCCGGTGATGCCCACGAGCTTGAGGCGGTGCTTGGCCGTGCCGAAGTGCGCGGCGGCAAGCTCGCCGAGGGCGGCGGGGACGTCCGGGCGGAGGAGGACCCGGACGTCCCCGGCCTCAATGGCCCTCCCGTGCTCCCCCGCCACGAGGGAACCGGGAACAGGAGTGGAAGTGACGATATATTTCGCCCCGTTGGCCAGGGCCGCAGGGATGAAGTCCTCACCGTTGACGCTGGCCCCGCGAAGGGCGACGAACACCTCGCCCGGGCGCACGAGGCGCGAGTCGGTGCGGACCATGAGGCCCCTGGACACGAGGTCCTTGAGTTCGCACCAGGCGCGTTGCGGATCGTTCATGGCTTTTTTACCCCGGTTATGAGAGCCAGAGAACAAAAACATCCGGGTCTCCTTTGTCGTTTGGAGCGGGCCAGGGCTCGCGGGGTGCGGGCTGCTGCCCCGAGACGCGCACGCCCCCGCCCTTGAGCACGGGCACGACGCCATTTCTGGAGAGCACTTCCAGCGCTCTTCGCAGGGGCAGTCCGCGCACGTCCGGCACGGTGGCCAGCGGCGTGGGCGGCTGGGCCTCGGCCTGCTCCATGTCTCCCTCGGTGCCGTGCGCGGCGGTGCCCTCCGGGCCCGACGCGGCATCATCAGCGGAAATCGTCGCGCCCTCGGCCTCGGCCCGCGCCCCCTCGCCGGGGAGGGGCTCGGGCAGGGGCGGGGAGGGCAGGCGGCCGTAATAGGCCAGGGACCCGAGGGCGATCTCCTTGACCGCCGGGGCGGCGATCTTGCCGCCGGCGTTCACGTCGCCTCCGGGTTCGTCCACCATGACCACGAGCAGCAGCTCGGGGTCGTTGGCCGGAACCAGGCCCACGAAGGAGGAGAGGTAGTCCTCGCTGTAGCGGCCGTCCTTGGGCTTCTGGGCGGTGCCGGTCTTGCCCGCCATGGGCACGCCCGGAATGCGCGCCTTGCGCGCCGTGCCGTCCAGCTCCACCACCTCGGTCATCATCTCCAGCACGGACTCGGCGGTCTGGGTGGAGAAGATGCGCGGGGGCACGGGCGCTGTCTTGTGCACGGGGTCGAGCACCAGGCGCAGGGGCCGGAGCTCGCCGCCGGAGGCCAGGGCCATGTACGCCTGGGCCAACTGCACGGCGGTGACGCCCATGCCGTGGCCGAAGGCGGCGGCCGCGAGGTCGAACTCGCGCCACTTCTCCACGGGGTGCAGGGTGCCGGAGGAGAGGGCCGCCAGGTCGATGTCGGGCTTCTGGCCGAAGCCGAGCCGCGTGAGGTACCAGTAATAGTTCTGCGCGCCGAGGTCCTGGGCGATCTTGGCGGAGCCGATGTTGCTGGAATAGCGGAGCACCTCGCGGGCCGTGAGCCACTGGTAGGCGTGGTGGTCGTGGACCCATCCCCCGCCGACCTTGAAGCGGCCGCCCTCGCAGTCGATGCGCTGCTCGGGGGTGATGGTGCCCTGCTCCAGCGCGGCGGCGAAGAGGAAGGGCTTCATGGTCGAGCCGGGCTCGTAGATGTCCAGCGCGGCGCGCAGGCGGCGCTGGGCCGGGCCGGAGGAGCGCACGGCGTTGGGGTTGAAGAAGGGCATGTTGGCCAGCGCCAGGATGTCGCCTGTCTTCACGTCCGCCACCAGGGCGATGCCGGACTTGGCCTTGTTGGAGGTGACGGTGTCCTCCAGCACGCGCTCGGCCAGGGCCTGGATGTGCGCGTCGATGGTCAGGGCCACGTCCTTGCCGTCGATGTCCATCTCGCGGCCGCTGGCGTCGAGGAACAGGCGGCGGCCCAGGTTGTCGCGCTGGACCACGAACTCCGCCTTGCCCCCGGCCATGCGCGAGTCGTAGAGCTTTTCCATGCCCTCCAGGCCCACGCCGTCCACGTTGACGAAGCCGAGGACCTGCCCGGCGAGCTTGCCCTGCGGGTAGAGGCGCACGTATTCGCTGGTGAGGTAGATGCCGGGGGTGGGGGCCTGGGCCAGGGCGGCGGCCTCGCGGTCCTTGATCTGCCGCTTGACCCAGACGAAATTCTTCTTGGAGGCGAGCAGCCTGGAGATGGCCTCCCGGGGCATGTCCAGGGTGGAGGCGAGCAGCTGCACGGCGGCGGGCTTGTCCTGCACCTTGTAGGGATGCAGGTACACGGACTTGACCTCCACGCTGGTGGCCAGGAGGTTGCCGTCGCGGTCCACGATGCGCCCCCTGCGCCCGCGCTCGAACTCCGTGGCCAGCGTCTGCCGCGAGGCCAGCTCGGAGTATTGCGCGCCCTTGTAGAGCTGGATGTAGGCCGTTCGTGCCAAGAGGCCGGTCCAGATCAGCGCGAAGAGGACACCCACCAGGATCAGCTTGACCTTTCCGAGGCCGGGTTCCGGGCGAGTCCGTCTGCGTGCCATGTGTCTACTCTTGTGTCCTGGCGGTTTGCGGCTCTCCCGGAGCCGCCTTGGGGTCCATGCGCCGAATCTGCCCCGGCGCTGCCGGGCCCAGCCCGTGCCGCTTGGCCAGCCGCTCCAGCCTGTCCGGCGAGAGCAGGCTGTCGCGCTCCACCTCCAGCTTGGCGATGAGCGTCGCGGCGCGGGCGATGTCCTTTTCCAGCTTTTCGATGCCGTAGGCGAGGTTGGTGCGCTCGATGCTCAGCCAGACCGAGGCGAGCAGCAGCAGGAGCGACAGGCCGACCAGGGCCAGCACGCTCAGGAACCAGCCGCGGTCGACGTTCATCGCCCGGCTCCCCGGGCGCGGTCGTCGCGCGTGGCGGGCAGCCGCTCGGCCACCCTGAGCTTGGCGCTCCTGCTTCTGGGATTGGCGTCCATCTCCTCCTCCGTGGGCACCTCGGGCCGCTTGGTCAAAATCCGCACCAGGGGCTCCTTGCCGCAGGTGCAAATGGGCTGGTGGGTCGGGCAGTCGCAGCCCTTGGCCAGGGCCCTGAACGCACGCTTCACCACCCGGTCTTCGAGGGAGTGGAAGGAGATGACGGCGACGCGCCCCCCGGGGTTCAGATACCCGGCGATGCGGTCGAGAAAGGTTTCCAGCTCCTCCAGCTCCTGGTTCACGGCCATCCGCAATGCCTGGAAGGTGCGCGTGGCGGGGTGGGTCCTTGATTTCGCCCGCCACTTGGCCGGGTAGGCCTCGCTCACGATCCTGGCCAGTGTCGCCGTGTCCCGAATCTCCTCTTGTTCGCGTTCCCTGAGGATCGCCTTCACGATCCTGCCTGCCTGAGGCTCCTCGCCGTAGAGGGCGATGACGCGCTTCAGGTCGCCGTAGGAGCCCTTGTTCACCAGCCGGGCCGCCGGGGCCAGCCCGCCCGAGGGGTCCATGCGCATGTCCAGGGGGCCGGCCTCCCGGAAGCTGAAGCCGCGCTCCGGCGAATCCAGCTGCATGGAGGAGACCCCCAGGTCGAGCACCACTCCGTCGAGGCCTTCCCACCCGGCATCCGCCAGGGCGGCCTCGAAGCGGCTGAAGGCGAGGTGCTCGAACCTGATCCTGCCCGACCAGTGCGCCAGCCGTTCCCGGGCCAGCGCGAGCGCCTCTTCGTCGCGGTCCAGGCAGAGGAGCTCCGCCCGGCCTTGCGCCGCTTCCATGATGGCTTCGGAGTGCCCGCCCATGCCCGTGGTGCCGTCCAGGTAACGGCCTTCGGGGCGGGGCGAGAGCCAGTGCACCACCTCTTTCAAAAGAACCGTGCGGTGAATCTCTCCGGGAGTTCGCGGCATGAACGACCGACCCTAGAAGGTGAGCCTTATGCCCTGTTCGCCCATGTCCCTCGTGACGCCCGGGTCCTGCCGTTCGAGCATCTGCTCGTAGGCGCGCACGTCCATCACCGCGAAGTGGCGGCCAGAGCCCATGACCACCACGTCCTTGTCCAGCCGGCCGCTTTTTCGCAGGCGCGGCGGAATCTGTATTCGGCCCTGCTTGTCGAGCCGCACCTTCTCATAGCTTGAAATGTAGATGTCGATGGCGTTCTGGGTGGCGTCGTCCACGGTGCGCGGCTCCAGGAGCTGCGCCTCGAAGGCGTCCCACTGCTCGGGGGTCATGCCGATGATCCGGCCGCGGTGCAGCGTCAGCACGATGCTTCCGTCGGCGTCGCAGGACTGGAAATGGTCCCGGTATTCCGGCGGCAGCATGAGCCTCCCCTTGGGATCCAGGCTGCGGTCGACGTGTCCTCGGAAGATCATCTGCTTCACCCACCCGGAGGGTCGTTTTCACCACGAGCTCCCCCGATTTACCACCTTTTACCATCTTTCTACCACCTCACCACTAGCTCCTGGCGAGAGAGCGTGTCAACCAAAAACCGTTTTTCAACAGGAAAAAAACAGGCTATCGTGCCTGGAATGACGCGGGTTTTTGACCTTCGCCCCAGGATGAGGGGGCTGGCCTTCCCGTGGAACATGCGGTAATGAATGGCAAACGGCCCGGGCGCGCCCGGGCAGGAGAGGCACCATGCGGACCAAGATCATCGCCACCCTGGGCCCGGGAACCAAGTCCAAAGAGGCCGTGCGAGCGCTGGTGGACGCCGGGGCGTGCATATTCCGGCTCAATTTTTCCCACGGCGGGCGCGAATTTTTCGAGAAGCTCGTGTCCACCGTGCGCGAGGTCGAGGCCGAGACGGGCCGGATACTCACGCTCATGCAGGACCTCTCCGGGCCGAAGATCCGCACCTGCGACATCGGCCGGGGAACCATCGAGGCGGGCAAGGGCACGGAGGTCATCCTCGGGGTGCCGGGGCTGGAGGTGGAGTTCGAGGAGCCGTACATCTGCCTCGACCAGGCCGAGCTCATCAAGAGCCTCAAGGTGGGCGAGTCCGTGGCGCTTTCCGACGGCATGCTGCGCTTCAACGTCATCGAGCGCATCGACGACTACGCCGTGCGCCTGCGCGCGGAGAACTCGGGCATGGCCCCGCCGAGGAAGGGCATCACCTTCCCGGGCAAGACCACCACGCTGGACGCCCTCACCGCCAAGGACAAGGCCGACCTGGCCGTGGGCCTGGAGCTGGGGGTGGACGTGGTGGCCATGAGCTACGTGCAGCGCGCCGAAGACATCATCGCCCTCAAGGCGGCCATGGACGAGCACGGCAGGCGGCTGCCCATCATCGCCAAGCTGGAGCGCCCGGCCGCCATCGAGAACCTCCAGCGCATCCTGGAGGAGACGGACGCGGTGATGGTGGCGCGCGGCGACCTCGGCCTGGAGTGCGACCTGGCCATCCTGCCGACCCTGCAAAAGCGCATCATCGACGCCTGCAACTGCGCGGGCAAGCCCGTCATCGTGGCCACGCAGATGCTCCTCTCCATGGTCAACAACCCCATGCCCACCCGCGCGGAGACCACGGACGTGGCCAACGCCATCATCGACGGCGCGGACTGCCTGATGCTCTCGGAAGAGACGGCCATCGGCAAGTATCCGGCCGAGACCGTGGCCTACATGGTGCGCATCGGCAGCGCCACGGAGCAGTATCTCTTCGACGACGTCTACGGCGAGCCGCGCGCCCCGGGCGGGCGCGAGCACCCGGCCAAGTTCCTGGCCTACGCCGCCTGCCTCCTGGCCCAGAAAACCCGCGCCAAGGCGCTCGTCTGCCACTCCACCTCCGGGGCCACGGCCAGGACCCTCTCGGCCTGCCGCCCGAGCCAGCCCATCCACGCCCTGAGCCCGGATGAGCGCGCCCGGCGCTTCACCAACCTCTCCTGGGGCGTGATCCCGGACGTGCCCGACGAGCGCTACGACAGCCACCAGGAACGCGCCGAGCAGTACGTCCTGGCGAGCCCGCTCTTCAGTGAGGGGGACGTGGCCGTCATCACCTCGGGGCAGCCCTCCAAGAACCAGACCGCCCGCCAGGCAAGCCGCCAGACCAACGTGGTCAAAATCTACGAGAAATAGCGAATGGCCAAGAAAGCCGAAGTCTCCGACGCCCTGAACGAGGAATACTACCAGATCAGCGCCGACATCCTCGGCAGCTTCAACAAGTATCGCCCTCCGCTGAACATCTACCGCTTCCACGAGGAAGTGGCGCGCATCGCCCCGTACTACAAGAAGGGCGGCAGGCTCTCCAACGAGCAGGTGGAGGAGCTGGCGGTCATGGTGGAGCAGGGGCTCGTCTTCGTCTCGCGCGAGGACCATCCCGTGTACGTCAAGCACATCAGCTACCAGCTCGACCTCGTGCTCGTGGACAAGAACCTCAAGGAGCGGGAAATCGCGGACATCTTCACCCAGGCGCTCACCCGGCGCATCGCCGAGTTCCTGGAGCAGCCGGTGAAGCCCGTGTTCGAGAAGCTCTACGCGGACCTCATGGTGCTCACCGAGTACCTCATGCATGACGCGCACCGGGCCCGCGCGCTCATCAGGCGCATGCACGCGGAGCACAACCTGGAGAACCACTCCTTCAACAGCGGGGTGCTCGGGCTGAACCTGTTCATCCACATCCGCGCCAACGACTTCGAGGAGGGCGGGGTCAAGCGCAAGCACTTCGACAACCTCGCCGTCGGCCTCTTCCTGCACGACATGGGCATGACCAAGGTGGCCAAGTTCATCCGCGACAAGGAGAAGCCCCTGACCCAGGACGAGCAGCAGAAGGTGCTCATGCACGTGAAGTACGGCGTGGACATGCTTGACAAGCTCGGCCAGAAGTATGCCGAGGTGGAGCAGTGCGTGTTCGAGCACCACGAGCGGCTCACGGGCGGAGGCTACCCCCAGAAGCGTGCGGCGGACGCCATCAGCTTCACCGGGCGGCTCTGCGCGGTGGTGGATTCCTACTGCGCCATGACCACCAAGCGGCCCTACGCCGAGGCCAAGGAACCCATGAAGGCCGTGGCCGAGCTGGCCGACGACAAGGGCTACGACAGCAAGATCGTGGACGCGCTTCGCCTGCTGCTCTACCAGCAGCTTGTGAAATAGCGCGGCCGGGCCCGCGACGGGGAAAGTAAAAACCGCGTTTCCAGCGGCCGGGGCCGCTTGACCGGCATGGCCCCCGTGCGCATGATCCGCGCATGATTCGCCACCTTCCGATAATGACGTGCCGAGGGCAAGGCCAGACCAGACAGTGGTTCGGCCGCGCGGGGAGCGTTTTTGCTGGCTGCGCGGCGTGGTACGCGCTGCTGCTTCTGGCCGGGCTGCTCCTGGGCGGCTTTGCCGCGCCTTCCCAAACCCATGCCGGGGTCCGGCGCTCCGTGCCCTTCGCCCCGGGGGAGAGGTTCAGCTACGACATCTCCTGGGCCTTCGTGCATGCCGGGCGGGCCACCCTGGAGGTATTGCCCGACGCCGAGGTGAACGGCGAGCCCGCGCGCCACTTCCGGGCCGAGGCCCGGACCTCCGAGTTCGTGGACCGCTTCTACAAGGTGCGCGACGTCATCGACTCCTACACCGACCCTGCCGTGGAGCGGACCCTGGACTACCACCAGGTGCAGCGCGAGGGTTCCTATGAAAAGGACACCATCCTGCGCATGGACTGGCCCGCCCGCAGGCTGGAGCTCTACGGCCTCCAGGGCCACAAGGGCGGGCTCGACCTGCCGGGAGAGGTGCTCGACTCCCTGTCCATTCTCTACCACTTCCGCACGCACGCGCTCTTCCCGGGGCGCGAGGTGGGCGGCCTGGTGACGGACGGCAAAAAGATCGTCCCGGGCAAGGGCGTGGTGGTGGGGCGCGAGGTGGTCGAGACCCCGCTGGGCGCGTTCGACTGCTTTCGCGTGGAGCCCGATACCCGCGACGTGGGCGGCGTGTTCAAGAAGAGCCCGGACGCCCGGATGGAGGTCTGGTTCACTGCGGACGAGCGGCGCATTCCCGTGAAGGTGCGCAGCAAGGTGGCCGTGGGCCACTTCACCCTGGAGCTGGTGGACATGCGCATGGCTCCGGCTTCCGCGCCGGGCGTTTTGGCCAGGGATTGACTTGGGACTGAATGCGGACCATATTCGGTTCTATGTTGTAGGACAGGAGGAAACATGAAGCTCAGCGAATCCGTTCGTTCGGTCAGTTTCGTCAAGGCGAACGCCGCAGAGATCATCGGCGGCTTTGCCGAGGGCCGGGAGCCGCTCGTGGTTACCCAGAACGGCGAGGCCCGGGCCGTGCTCATGGGTGTGCGGCAATATGAGGAGATGCAGGAGAGCCTGGCGATGCTCAAGCTGCTGGCGCTTTCATCCCGCGATGTGGAAGAGGGGCGCACCCGGCCCGCGCGGGAGGCCTTTGCCGCGTTGCGTGGCGGCGAAGACGCCGAGCCCGGGGTGGATAGCGGGCAAGGCGCATGAGCACCGTGGAGCTTGCCGCGCAGGCTGAGCGGGACCTGCGCGCCATACGCGACTTTTACCGCCATGCGCCGGAGGGCGGCGAGGGGGTGGCGCGGAGCATCCTCGACCAATTGGAACAGGCGGCGCTCTCCCTGGAGACGCTTCCCGGCAGAGGGTCCCTGGTGCCGGAGCTGGAGCGCGTGGGGGTCCGGGCCTTTCGTGAACTGCACGTCAAACCCTACCGCATGATCTACGAGATTCGCGGGGAAGTCGTCATCGTGCATGCTGTGCTCGATGCGCGGCGCGACGTGCAGACGCTGCTGGCGGACCGCTTGCTGCGCTGGTCCGCTGACTAGCCCACCCGCAGGCGATTGGAGCGCGGAAATTCCCTGCGGAAAAGTTTTTTGAGCAGTTTCTTGAGGTTTTTCGAGTCGCAGTGGTGGTCCATGGTGTCGAACCCGCGCTGGGCCAGGGCGTACTCGTCCTCCCCGGTGCGGGTGATGGTGATGGTCCGGTCGCCCTTGTAGCAGGCCACGCTGAGCGCACCCCCCACCCGCAGCCTCGCGGCCCTGGCCGCCACGTCGTTCTCGGCCCTGGCGCGGTCGATCACAGGGTCTTCCTCGCCAGCTTTTCCTCCGGGTCGCACGGGCCCAGGGTGTAGAGCCGCAGTTTGGTGGAGCGCGGAAATTCCCGCTTGAAGAGCTGCTTGAGGGTTTTCTTCAGCTTGCCAAGGGGCACCTCGAAGCGCTCCTGGCCGTAGCCGTCCTGCACCAGGAGAAACGTGTCGGGGTCCATTTTCTTGATGACAACCGAGCGGTTTCTCTTGTAGGTGCGCAGGTCCAGGCAGTGGCCGGGCTCCAGCTTCTCCAGACGGGTGAGCACGGTGTCGATGGCCGTTACCTTGTCGATCATGCCCCGGAGATAGCCGGGGGCGAAAGAGTATGTCAATGTGGTCCGGCCGGGAGCATCCCGCCCGGCGGGGAGGACGGATGAAGAGGAACGACCGGGTGGAATGCGCCATAGCTTCCCTGGCCTTTGGCGGGCGCGGGGTTGCGCGGTTGGACGGCAGGGTGATCTTCGTGGAGGGCGCGGTGCCGGGCCAGACGGTGCTGGCCGAGGTCACCAAGGTGGGCAAGCGCTTTGCCGAGGCGAGCGCCGTGGAGGTGCTCGTCCAGTCACCGGACTTCGTGGAGCCCTTCTGCCGCCACTTCGGCGAGTGCGGCGGCTGCTCCCACCAGGACATGGCCTACGCCGCCCAGCTCCGCGAGAAGGAAACCCAGGTGCGCGACGCCATGCGCCGCATCGGCTGCCTGGAGTTCGAGTCCGTGGAGCCCATTCTCCCCTCTCCCAACGAGCGCCGCTACCGCAACAAGATGGAATTCGCCTTTGCCGGGCGCGGCCAGGGGCTGGAGCTCGGCCTGCGCGAGCGCGGGGGCAAGCGCGTGGTGGACCTGGCCACCTGCCACCTGGTGCATGAGGACGCGGTGGCCGTGCTCCATGAGGCCCGCGCCTTCTGCGCGGGGACGGGCATCCCCGCGTACGACCCCAAAACCCGCAAGGGCTTCTGGCGGCACCTGGTGGTGCGCCGCTCCGAGGCCTCCGGCGAGCTCATGGCCCATCTCATCACCGCGCCCGAGCCCTCGGCCTTCGAAGCGGCCGAGGCCCTGGGCAAGGCCCTGGCGGAAACCCTCGACCTGGACCGCTTCGTCCACTCCACCCGCAGGAGCAACGCGGAGATCGCCTTCGGCGAGCACGAGGTTGCCGTGCTCGGCGGCAGGCGCATCGAGGAGCGGATCGCCGTGGGCGGCCGCGAGCTGCGCTACGCCCTCTCGGCCGATGCCTTCTTCCAGCCCAACTCCGGGGCGGCCGCCGCGCTTTATGAAACCGTGCTCGACTTCGCCGGGCTCACCGGGACCGAAAAGGTTCTCGACCTCTATTGCGGCACCGGGGGCATCGGCCTGGCCCTCGCCGGGAGCGCGGGGTCCGTTGCCGGGGTGGAGCTCTCCGAGGCGGCAGTGGCCGATGCCCGGCTCAATGCCCGGCTCAACGGCCTGACCAACTGCACCTTCACCGCCCTCGACCTGGAGAGCGAACCCGCCACGCTGACCACCCTGGACACCTTTGCCCGGCCCGACGTCATCGTCACCGACCCGCCCCGGGGCGGGCTCTCCGTGGAGGTCTGCGACGCCATCCGCGCCCTGGCCCCGGAGCGCATCGTGGCCGTCTCCTGCGACCCTCCCGCCCTGGCGCGGGACGCCGCCCGCCTGGGCTACCGCGCCCTGCGCCTGCGCGCGGTGGACCAGTTCCCGCATACGCCCCACGTGGAGTGCGTAGCCCTGCTTGGGCGGCCATAAAGGGCGGTCTGCGGCGTCGCTTCGGGCGTTGCGGTCCCTCGTGGACGGAAGAGTCCACGTCGGGCCTGCAACGCCCTCGCTCCTGGCATCC
>JBFWJM010000020.1:0-21908 GCA_050253205.1 Desulfovibrionaceae bacterium | reverse complement strand
CTTCCCCCAACATCGCCCGCACAATGATCAGCATTGATCAACCCTAACCTACATCCCCCTGCGGCCGAGCCGGGCCAAGCATCAGCGAAGAGGTGCTGGAGGAGGGCATATTGGAGGGACGGAAGCGTAGCTGGTGGGTCGGCTCGCCCAGGGCGGCATAGCGCCGGGGCAGTGCGGGATCGACGCCCGCGAACGGTGAAAGCCGACGAATGCGGGGATGCATGCGTCAGGTCACGGTTCATGCCAGATGACTGCTCGATCACGGGAGGCGCGATAAGGGGCGCGCAACCCTGGGTAACATGCCAGTTGCCGCGCAATCAGGAGACGGCCCATGCCAGGGGCAATGCAGCCAAAAGGCGGCGCGGGCTGGGAATGGCATAGGCCAAACGCGTGGGCCAAACGAGTGAGCCCAAAACCTGGAGAGGACCATCGGGCAGAAACATTCGGCGACCATCGACACCCAGCGAACGCCGGAGAAAGCCGCGCCGGGAGTCAGCGCGGGCCGCACCAGGCCACCCTGCCGCCCTCCAGGCGCAGCACGTGGCGCACCGCCGGGAGCAGCTCGTCCTCGTGGTGCGTCACCAGCACCAAGGTCATGCCCGACTCGGCCAGGGCCTGAAGCAGGGCCAGGGTCCGCCTGCGGGAGGGAGGGTCGAGCCCGGCCGTGGGTTCGTCCAGGAAGAGCAGCTCCGGCCCGGGGGCCACGGCCCGGGCCAGCAGCACACGCCGCGCCTGCCCCTGGGAGAGCTGCGAAAAGGGCCGCCGGGCCAGCCGGGAAAGCCCGAAGAACTCCAGGGTCTCGGCCGCGCGGGCACGCTGCTCGGGGCTCACCTCCTCGTACAGGCCGATGGACCCGAAAAAACCGGACCAGACCGTCTCCTGCACGGAAAGATCATACCCATAGACCGTTTGCAGCTCGGCAGAGACAAAACCCACCCGGCGGCGGACCTCCGTCATCTCCGGCAGGCCCGGATGGCCGAACCAGCGGATCTGCGTGCCGAGCAGGGGGTCCACCAGCCCGAGCAGCAGCCGGATGAGGGTGGACTTGCCCGCGCCGTTGTCGCCCAGCAGCGCCCAGCACTCCCCCCCGCGCACTGTCCAGTCCACATCCGCGAGGATGGTCCTGCCGCGCAGCACGTGGCCGCCGTTCTTCAGGGAAAAAAGCACCCGCTCGCCCCGCTCCCCGGGGCCGTTCCACTCCGGCGCGGGCCCGGCGGCGGCGTCGCGCTCGCGGCCGCGCGCCTCCTGGAGCACGAACGCGTCCTCCAGGTCGCCGTCCAGGGCCACCCGCCCGCCGCAGAGAAGCAGCGCGCGGTTCACGCAAGCGGGCAGCTCCTCGCGCCTGTGCGCCGCCACCACGAGCTGCGCCGACTCGGCAGCCCGCTCCAGCACGCGGAGCAGGGCCTCGCGCGAGGGCGCGTCGAGCCCGTTCATACACTCGTCGAGGAAGAGCACGTCCGCCCCGGTGGCCAGGGCCCGGGCCACGAGCACCTTGCGCAGCTCCCCGCTGCTCAGCTCCCGGGCCCGGCGCGGGGCCAGCTCCTCCAGCCCCAGCAGGGCGAAGGTCCTGTCGCAGGCGGCGTGCATCTCCGGGCTGGGCTCCTGGTAGAGCAGGGGGGAATCGAAGAACCCGGCCAGGGCCACCTCCCGCGCGGTGATGCCCGTCTCCCCCCGGGCGTAGGCGTCGTGCATGTCCGGGGAGACCATGGCCATGCGGTGGCGGATGCCGATGGGCGTGCGCTGGAATTTGCCGTCAAAGCAGTACAGCCGCGAGCCGGACGTGGGCGGCACCTCCCCCCGGGCCAGGCGCATGAGCGTGGACTTGCCCGCGCCGTTGGCACCCAGCAGCGCCCAGTGCTCCCCAGGGGCGAGGGCCCAGTCCACCTCCTCCACGAGGAAGCGACCGGCGCGCTCCACGCTCGCCCCGCGCAAACGGATGATCGGCTCCTGCATGGGCGCATCATGACCCCTTCGCGCCATCGTGACAAGCCCCTGAAATCGAACGGGCTCCACCCTTTCCCAGCCCGCGCGGGGCATGGACAGAACACACGCGCTCGGGTAGCGTGCGTCCGTGCAACCCATCCTGCGCAACCGTCCCGCCCTGGCCGCCTTGCTGCTCGGGCTCTGCGCGCTCCTGGCCCTGGCAGGAGCCGGGCGGCCGCTGTTCCTCGAAAAGCTCGAACGCCAATCCTTCGACTGGCGCATGGCCCGGCTCTCCCCACTGCCGGACGAGCAACAGATCATCATCGTGCGCGCCGGGGAGGAGAGCTTCCGCCGCCTGGGCGAGTGGCCCTGGCCGCGCACCCTGCACGCCCGGCTCCTGGAGCGCCTCTCCCTGGCGCGGCTCACGGCGGTGGACATCCTCTTCCCCGAGCGCAGCACCCCCGAGGCGGACCATGCGCTGGCCCGCGCTGTGCGCGAGGCGGGCAACGTCGTCCTGGCCATGCACGTGGCACCGGACAAGAACCGCGCGCAGGGCGTGCTCCTGCCGCCCTATCCCGAGCTGGCCGATGCCGCCCTCGACCTGGGCACGGCCAACGTGGAAGAGGACCTGGACGGGCTCATCCGGGCCCACGCCCCCCTGCGCATGGTCGGCGACGCCCCCCTCCCCTCCCTGCCCCTGGCCGTGGCCTCCCTGCTGCTGGGCGCGCCCGCCGAGGTGGACCACGAAGGCGACGGCCTCGCCCTGCGCCTCGGCCCCCGCACCCTGCCCCTCACGGACGAGGGCTTCCTGTGGCTCGATTTCTCCGCCCCGCCCCTCCCCGCATACGAATACGAATCCGTGCTCGAAGGCCATGTGCCGCCCGAGACCTTCCGCGATGCGGTGGTGGTGGTTGGCATCGCCGCCTCGGGCGCGGAGGATTTCCACGTGGTGCCCGACGGTCTGGGCAAACGGGTCATCCCGGGGACGGACTACAACGCCCTGGCCCTGCGCACGCTGCTGAAGGGGCAGGTGCCCCGGCGCATCTCCCCGCCGTGGTCTGCGGCGCTCATCTTCGGCCTCTGCCTGGCGGGGCTGCTGGCCGCCCTGCCGCCCAAACCCGTGGTCAACATCGCCCTGCTCGCGGGGCTCATGGCCGCCTTCTCCGCCGCCAACCTGCTGCTCTTCACCCGGGCCCTGCTCTGGCTGGACTTTGTCCCGACCATGGCCGCCCTGTTCGCGGCCTTCCTGGCGGCGAGCTGGGTGCGCCACCTGCGCCTGCACCACGACTGGCGCGTCAAGTCGTACTCCCTGGCCTCGCTCTACGACCTGGAGCGCTCCGGGCATGCGGGGGAAACCCTGGGCGACCACCTGGCGGCGATCTGGCCGCCGCTGGAGGCGGCCACTGGCGTGCACCTGCTGGAGGCCCAGACCGACCTGCGCCACGCCCGGCGCGACGTTCGTCGCGCCGTGGAGGACGACCTCGCCGCCTCGGGCGGCACCGCGCGGGTGGTGGTCTTCCCCTCGGAGGAAGCCAAGGCCCCCATGAAGATGGCCCTGCCCGTGCCCCCGGCGGCGGAAGACTCCGCCCTGCACTACACCGTGCTCGGCTGGCGCGGAACCCTGCGGGAAGACACCCTGCGCACCCTGGCGGCCACCGTGCTCTCGGCCACCTGGTTCTTCCAGGCGGAAGAACGCGAGCGCGAGCGCCGCAGGCTGCTCACCGAAACCATCCACTCCATCTTCCGGGCGCTGGACTTCCGCGACCCCATCACCGGGGGCCATTCCGACCGCGTGGCCACGCTGACCAGGGAAATCCTCGCCGAGATGGACCTGCCCGAGCAGGATAAGGAAGACATCCACCTCGGCGCGCTGATCCACGACATCGGCAAGATCGGCATCCCGGACGCCGTGCTCGGCAAGCCCGAAAAGCTCTCGGGCGAGGAGTTCGGGCTGATCCTCAAGCACCCCGCCATAGGCGAGGACATCCTGGTCCCGGTGGGCCTGCCGGAAACGGCCCGCCGCGCCGTGGCCGAGCACCACGAGCGCTGCGACGGCAGCGGCTACCCCAAGGGCCTCACAAAAAAGGAATTGAGCCTCGGGGGGCGGGTGGTGGCCGTGGCGGACGTGTTCGACGCGCTGCGCTCGGACCGCCCCTACCGCAAGGGCTCCTCCCTGCGCGATGTCTGCGACTACATATCCGAACGCGCGGGGGGCGAATTCGACGCCCGCGTGGTGGACATTCTGCTGCGCCTCAAGGCCCCGGAAGGCTGGAAGCCGCCCCGCCTGAACGACGCCCATCAAGGAGACTGACCAGGTGCGCCTGGCCGCCCGCACGCCCCTCCCGCCGACACCTCTCCCCGGACAGACCTGTCAACACGTTAGAATCTCTGCCCCGGGGCCTTGACGATGTCCTTCCATCGTGTGAAAGTGAATTCACATTCACACGAACAGACGAGGCAGAACCCATGAACGACGCGCCCCCCATCCCCCGCCTGCGGGAGGAGACACGCAAGGAACACATCGCCCGGGCGGCGCTGCAGCTCGCCGAGGACGGCCTTCCGGCAGTCACCGTCACCGCCGTGGCCGAGGCCGTGGGCCTCGTGCCCTCCGCCCTCTACCGCCACTTCGAGAACCGCGAGGCCATGATCCGCGCGGCGTTCCTCATCCTCCGCGCCCGGCTCTTCGAGAACCTCCAGAAGGCCCAGGACAACCCCGAGCCCATGGAGGCCCTGAACCGCTTCTGGCATGGCCACCTGCGGATGATCCGCGAGCACGGGGCCATCCCGCGCATCCTCTTCTCCGAAGACCTGGCCGCCCCGGGCTCGCCCGTGCGCGCGCTGCTGGTGGAGGGGCAGGATACCCTGCTCTCCGGGGTGGCGGGGATCATCGCCCGGGGCCAGGAGGGAGGCGTCATCCGCGCCGACCTGGACCCGCGCGACCTGGCCATCCTGTTCATGGGCCAGATTCTCCTGCCCGCGCACATGTTCTTCATCCGCCGGGGAGATTTCGACATCGAGGCCCAGGTGGGCCGATGCTGGGCCATTTTCAGCGACATGCTCCGGCCACGCCCGACCAAGGAGGCTTGACCATGCGTCCGTTCCCCCTCCTCTTTCCCCTTCTCGCGCTGCTGCTGGCCCCGCTCCTGGCGGCCTGCTCCTCCGAGCCCGGCCTCCAGGGGTACGTGGAGGGCGACTACGTGGAGGTGGCCGCGCCTTTGGCCGGGCAGCTCCAGGCCCGCGCCGTGCGCAAGGGCGACGAGGTCCGCACAGGGGACCTGCTCTTCCAGTTGGAGGACGCACGCGAACGCGCCGCCCTGGAAGAGGCCGGGCAGGACGTACTGCGCGCCGAGCGCGCCCTGGACGACCTGGGCAAGGGCCAGCGGCCCACGGAGCTGGCGGCCATCCGCGCGCAGCTCGCCGAGGCCCGTGCCGAGCTGGACTACGCCCGCACCGACTTCGAGCGCAAGAAGCGCCTCTTCGAGGAGCGGACCATCTCCGCCCAGGAGCTGGACCTCGCCCGCACGGCCTACAACACGGCGAGCCAGTCCGTGAGCCGCATCCGGGCCGAGCTGGAAACCGCCGGGCTCGGCGCGAGGACGGACGAGGTCCTGGCCGCGCAGGCGGAGCTCGACGCCGCCCGCGCCCGCCGCGACCAGGCAGCCTGGAACGTGGACCAGAAGCGCCAGTCGGCCCCGGTTTCCGGCCGCGTGCAGGAGACGTACTTCGAGCCCGGCGAATGGGTTCCCGCCGGGAGCCCGGTGGTTTCCCTGCTGGCCCCGGGCGCGGTGAAGGTGATCTTCTTCGTGCCCGAGCCCGAGGCCGGGGCCCTGCGGGTTGGGGACGAGGCGAGCGTCTCCTGGGACGGCGCCCCGGGCCCGGTGGCCGTGCGCATCGACCACGTGGCCGACGAGGCCGAATACACCCCCCCGGTGATCTACTCCAGCCAGAGCAGGGCCAAGCTCGTGTTCCGCGTGGAGGCCAGGCCCCTGGAGCCGACGGGCTTCCCCCTGCGCCCGGGCCAGCCCGTGGACGTGCTCGCGGCGGCCGCCCCCGGGGAGGGCCAATGACCCCCGGCCCTGGCAACGGCTCCGGCAACGGCCCTAACCACGGCCCTGGCCCTGGCCCAGGCAACGCCAAAGGGCGCGAGCCGGTCATCCAGGTACGCGGCATCACCAAGCGCTTCGGCCAGCGGACGGTGGTGGACCACCTGGACCTCACCGTGCGCCGGGGGGAGATATTCGGCTTCCTGGGGCCCAACGGCTCGGGCAAGACCACCTTCATCCGCATGCTCTGCGGGCTGCTCCGGCCGGACGAGGGCGAGGGCACCTGCCTGGGGTTCGACGTGCGCACCGAAGCCCTGAAGATCAAGCCCCTGGTGGGCTACATGGCCCAGCGGTTCAGCCTCTACGAGGACCTCACCGTGCGCGAGAACCTCACCTTCATGGCCCGGGTCTACGACCTGCCCCGCGTGCGCCAGGCCGTGGAGGCCACCATCGAGCGCATGCACCTTGAACGCTACGCGGACAGCCTGGCCGGGTCGCTCTCCGGCGGCTGGAAGCAGCGCCTCGCCCTGGGGGCCTGCACCCAGCACGGCCCGAAGCTGCTCCTGCTGGACGAACCCACCGCCGGGGTGGACCCCGGGGCCCGGCGCGATTTCTGGGACGAGGTTCACCGCCTGGCCGGAGAAGGCCTCACCGCGCTCATCTCCACCCACTACATGGACGAGGCCGAGCGTTGCGTGCGCCTGGCGTACATCGCCTACGGCAAACTCCTGGCCCAGGGCTCGCCCGAGAGCCTTGTGGAGGGCTCGGGCCTGAGCACCTGGACCGTGCGCTCCCCCGGGGGCGACGCCGAAGCCGTGCACGACCTCTCCGAACGCCTGGCAAGGGACCCCGGCGTGGACCAGGTGGTGCCCGTGGGCACGACGCTGGGCGTCTGCGGGCGCGACCCGGCAGCCCTGGAGGCCCTGGCCCGGCGCAACGCCGAAGGCTTCCTCTGGTCCAGGAGCGAGACCAGCCTGGAGATGGTCTTCATCGACCTCATGCGCAACGCGGAGGTGAACTGACATGCGCGGCTTCTCCCCGGCGCGGTTCATGGCCATCGTGGGCAAGGAGTTCGTGCAGATGCGCCGAGACAGGCTCACCTTCGCCATGCTCGTCGGCATCCCGCTCATCCAGCTCGTGCTCTTCGGCTACGCCATCAACGCCGACCCCCGCCACCTGCCCACGGCCGTGCTCAGCGCGGACAACTCCCCCTACTCCCGGGCCATCGTGGCCGCCATGCGCAACAGCGACTACTTCGCCGCCACCATCACGGCCACCAGCCGGGAGGACGTCCGGCTGATGCTCCTGGGGGGCGAGGCGCAGTTCGCCGTGACCTTCCCGGAGCACTTCGGCCGCGACCTGGTGCGCGGGCTCCGGCCCGTGCTCCTGGTGGAGGCGGACGCCACGGACCCCGTGGCCACGGGCGGCGCGCTGAAAAACCTCCAACAAATCGTGGATAACGCACTGGCCCCGCTGCTCACCGGGCCCCTGGCGCACCTGGCGCGCGGCCCCTCCCCAGTAACCCTGCGGACCCACGCCGAGTTCAACCCCGAGGCGGAGACCCAATACAACATCGTGCCCGGGCTCATGGGCACCATCCTGACCCTGACCCTGGTGATGATCACCTCCCTGGCCATGACCCGCGAGCGCGAACGCGGGACCATGGAAAACCTGCTGACCACCCCGGTGCGGCCCTTGGAGGTCACCGTGGGCAAGATCCTGCCCTTCGTCATGGTGGGCTACCTCCAGGTGGCGCTCATCCTCGCAGCCTCGGCCATCCTCTTCAGCGTGCCCATGCACGGCTCGGTGGTGCTGCTCCTGGCGTTCACCGTGGTCTTCATCGGTGCCAATCTCAGCGTGGGCGTGACCATCTCCACCGTGGCGCAAAATCAGCTCCAGGCCTTGCAGATGTCCGTCTTCTTCTTCCTGCCCTCGCTGCTGCTCTCGGGGTTCTTGTTCCCCTTCCGGGGCATGCCCGAGTGGGCGCAGTGGATAGGCTCCGTCCTGCCGCTGACGCACTACCTGCGGCTGGTGCGGGGCATCCTGCTCAAGGGCAACGGCCTGGCAGACTCCCTGCCCCACGCCTGGCCCGTGCTCGTCTTCTGGGTCGTGGTGGTGGCCATCGGGCTCAAGGGCTTCCGCAAGACCCTCGACTGACCGCCCCCGCGCCTCCAAACGAAGACTATAACGCGATTCGCCCCTGGAATGCGCTCCCGCGTCTTGCCTCCCGCAGCCGGATGCGGCACATGATGGAAGAACCACCACCAGCGCGGGAGAATCACCTCATGACCATCAAGTTCCGGGTCCTCGCCTCCGTTTCCCTCATCTGCCTCGTCACGGTGCTCATGTCCGTGGCCATGTGGTTCATCGCCTCGGGCCAGAAGACGGACGGCCTCGTCATCAACCTCTCGGGCCGCCAGCGCATGCTCAGCCAGAAGCTGGCCAAGGACGCCCTGGCGGGCATCCTCTCCGGAGACAGGGACACCGCCGCCATAGCCAAGACGGCCCAGGTGTTCGAGATCACCCTGGACGCCCTGCGCGGCTCGGGCCAGGCCCCCCTGACCCTCGACCCGGCGGGCCCCGCCAGCCCCCTGCCGAAGCCCACGCCCGAGGTCGGCGGGCAGCTCGACGAGGTGCGCAGGCTCTGGACGGCTTACAGGCCCATGCTGGAGCGCGCCGTGCAGGAGGGCGACACCTCGGCCGCCGGGGCCATTTCCTCCGGCAGCGTGGAGGTGCTCCAGGCCATGAACAAGGCCGTGAGCATGATGCAGCACGACTCGGAGGGCAAGGTGGACGCCCTGGTGGCCAGCCAGTTCACGGGGGCGGCGGTGGCCGTGGCCGTGTTCCTGTTCGTGGTCTGGGGGCTGACCACCCGCGTGCTCCAGCCGCTGGACAGGCTGCGGCGGCTGGCCAGGACCATGGCCGGGGGCGACCTCTCGGGCGGCGGCGCGGCGCTGAAGGATACGGACCGCGACGGCAAGGACGAGATCGGCCGCCTGGGTGCCTCGCTCATCTCCATGGCCGAGCGCTTCGCCGGGGTGGTGGGCCGCAGCAGGCAGGCCACGGGCTGCGTCTCGGGCGGCTCCTCGGAGCTGGCCTCCGCATCGGACTCCGTGGCCCAGGGCTCGGCCACCCAGGCCGCCAGCCTGGAAGACATCTCCGCATCCATGAAGACCATGAGCGCGAACATCGCCGAAAGCACCGAAAGCGCGCGGCGCACGGAACGCACAGCCCAGGAGGCCGCGCACAAGGCCGAGGAGGGCGGCTCGGCCGTGGCCGAGGCCATGGACGCCATGAAGCGCATCGCCGAAAAGATCACCGTGGTGGGCGAGATCGCCCGGCAGACGAACCTCCTGGCGCTCAACGCGGCCATCGAGGCCGCCCGGGCAGGCGAGCACGGCAAGGGTTTCGCCGTGGTGGCCTCGGAGGTGCGCAAGCTGGCCGAACGCAGCGGCGCGGCCGCCGTGGAGATCAGCGAGCTCTCCGCCACCAGCGGGGCCCAGGCCGAGCACGCGGGCCAGACCCTCAAGGAGCTCGTGCCCGCCATCCGCTCCACGGCAGAGCTCATCCAGGGCATTTCCCGCGCCAGCGTGGAGCAGAGCGGCGAGGCCAAGCGCATCACCGACGCGCTCCAGCAGCTCGACGGCGTGGTCCAGCAGAATGCGGCCGCCTCGGAGGAAATGGCCTCCACCGCGTCCGTACTCTCGGACCAGGCCCGCGACCTGGAGTCCATCATGGCCTTCTTCCGCACCGGGCAGGGTGCCGAGAAGGACGCCACCTGCGCCCTGCCTCCGGGCACCGGCGGCGGTTCGCGCCGTGCAGGCAATTCGGCCGACAATGCGACCGACAATGCGGACGACGAGGATACTGACGGCTTCGAGACGTTCTGAGCCCACGGGGAACACCGCCCTTGTCACCGTCCGCCCGGGGGTTTATGACCTCTGCATGCCGTCACGGGTCCGCATCCGCCACATCATCACCGGACAGGTGCAGGGCGTGGGCTTCCGCCCCTTTGTCTACCGCACGGCCCTGGCCAGGGGCCTCGCGGGCTCCGTGCGCAACACCCCCGAGGGCGTGGTCATCGAGGTCCAGGGCAGCAGGGAGGCCGTGGCGGCCTTCGAAGCCAACCTCCGGGACCAGCTCCCCCCTCTGGCGAGGATAGCCACCCACGCCTCCGAAGACATCCCCCCCGTGGAAGAGGATTCGGCCTTCGCCATCCTCCGCTCCACGGCCGGGCACGGCCACACTGTGCTCATCAGCCCGGACACGGCCACCTGCCCGGACTGCCTGGCGGACATGCACGACCCCGAGGGCCGCCGCCACCGCTACCCCTTCACCAACTGCACCAACTGCGGCCCGCGCTACACCATCACCCGTTCCATCCCCTACGACCGCCCCTCCACCTCCATGGCCTGCTTCCCCCTGTGCGAGCGCTGCCGCGAGGAGTACGAAAACCCGCTGGACCGCCGCTTCCATGCCCAGCCCAACGCCTGCCCCGTGTGCGGGCCGCAGGTCCGGCTCATGGACGCCACGGGGAGCGAGCTGGCCCGGGGGCCCGAGGCGCTGGAGCGCCTGGCCCGGGAACTGGCCGCCGGAAAGCTCGCGGCGGTCAAGGGGCTCGGCGGCTTCCATCTCTCCTGCGACGCGCGCTGCGAGCCCGCCGTGGCCGAACTGCGCCGCCGCAAGCGCCGCCCCTCCAAGCCCCTGGCCGTGATGACGGCGAGCCTGGACGCGGCGCGGACCCTGGCCCGCATCGACGAGACCGAGGCCCGCTGGCTCTCGGGCATGGAACGCCCCATCGTGCTCTGCGAACGCCTGGAGGGGGCCCGCCTGGCCCCGTCCATTGCGCCGGACACGCGCTTCCTGGGCCTCATGCTCCCGTACACCCCCCTGCACCACGTGCTCTTCGAGCTGCTGGCCGAGCTTTCACCAGCCCTCCCCCCGGCCCTGGTCATGACCTCGGGCAACATGAGCTCCGAGCCCATCTGCCTGGGCAACCGCGAGGCCCTTGCCCGGCTCTCGGGCATCGCCGACCTCTTCCTGCTCCACGACCGCGACATCCTCATCCGCACGGACGACTCGGTGCTGCGCGTGAACCCGCGCACCGGGCAGCCCCTGCTCCTGCGCCGGGCGCGCGGCTTCACCCCCTCCCCTGTACCCCTGGCACCCTACGGCGAACATCAAAGGTCGTCGGAGGCATCGGGGGAGGCAGCGGGGGAGGCATCGGGGGAGCCCACGGTGCTGGGCCTCGGCCCGGAGCTCAAGTGCACCCTGGCCCTGACCAAGAACGGCCAGGCCTTCCCCTCCCAGCACATCGGCGACATGCAGAACCTGGAGACCCTGGCCTTCCACCGCGAAATCTCCGCGCACCTCGCCTCCATCCTCCAGGTGGAGCCCGTCCTGGCGGTGCACGATCGGCACCCGGACTACATGACCACCGCAATCGCCGCCGAGCTGACCGCCCAGGGCCTGGAAACCGCCGCCCTCCAGCACCACTTCGCCCACATCCACGCCGTGCTGGCCGAGAACCGCCACCCCGGACCCGCCGTGGGCATCGCCCTGGACGGCACGGGCTACGGCGAGGACGGCACCATCTGGGGCGGGGAGATTCTCTACGTGGACCCCGCCACCCTGGAGCACCAGCGCCTGGCCCACCTCGACGCCTTCGACCTGCCCGGCGGCGAGATGGCCGTGCGCGAGCCCTGGCGCATCGCCTGCGCCCTGCTCTCGGAGCTCGGCCTGCCCTGCGACGACGGCCCCTGGCCCTGGCTGCCGGAGCGCGCCCCGGCCCTGCCCCTGCTGGCCCGGATGCTGGAGCGGCGCATCAACACCCCGCGCACCTCTAGCTGCGGGCGGCTCTTCGACGCCGTCTCCGCCCTGCTCGGGCTCTGCCTTTCCATAGAGTACGAAGGCCAGGCCGCCATCCTGCTCGAAAAGGCCCAGGACACGGGCGAGACAGGGGGCTACCTCCTGCCACTGCTGCCCGGGGAGGGTGCGGACGGCTCCGCCCGGCTCGACACGCGCTCCCTCTTCGCGGCCGTCCAGGCGGACCTTCGGGCAGGCGTGCCGCGAGGCATCATCGCCCGGCGCTTCCACCTCGGCCTGGCCAAGGGGTTCGCGGACGCGGCTTCGGCCTTCGCGGCCACCCTCGGTGTCCGCCATGTGGCCGTTTCCGGCGGGGTCATGCAGAACCTGACCATGGCGACCGAACTGCCCCGGGCCTTGGAGCGCCAGGGGTTTGACGTGCTCGAACACACCCTTCTCCCCCCGGGGGACGCCTGCATCTCCACCGGGCAGGCCGCCTGGGGGCGCAGGCTCCTGGCCCTGCGCGCCGCCGCGCGGCATTAGCGGCAACCCACCGCACACACTGGCTTTCCCGCAAAGCTCATACTTTCGGCCCAGGCGTGTCTCATGCCTGGGCATGAATTTTTTCGCCTGCAATTTCAACCCCGCTCCCGATACCGAATTCTCGTTGGCATCCATATTGTAAAGGCGAAGGTCGCGGCAGAACTTGCCCGCCGCAACCTGAAACCAAGAGAGGGAATCCATGAGAACGATCTTCGCCACCATCATCCTGACCCTGGCCCTGGTGCCTTCGGCCTTTGCCGACGTCTACCCCTTCAACATCGACACCTTCGAGACCTACCTGGCCGGGAACGGCCACGGCTCCGGCGCGAGCTACGTGGAATACACCGGCGACCTGAGCGGCTCCTGGGACGTCACGGCCATCGCATTCGAGGCATACGACCACAACCAGTTCACCGACGCCTCCGGCAACGTGCTCTTCGACACCGCCGACACCTCCACCTTCGGCACCTGGGTGCAGGGCGTGGACCTGACCACCGCCACCTGGACCAGCGTAACCCAGGACCAGAGCTTCAGCCTGCTCGACCCCGCCTACACCACGGTCTACCAGCTCACCGACGATTGGACCGTGCCGGGCACCGACATGACCCTCGCTGCCGGAACCCTGCTCATCGGCTTCAACGACACGGGCTCCCCGGACAGCGACCGCGACGACCTGATCCTCGTGGCCACGCCTTCGGCCACGCCGATCCCCGGTGCGGCCTGGCTGCTCGGCTCCGGCCTGCTCGGCCTGGTGGGCCTGCGCCGCGCCCGGGCCAATCGCTAGATTTCGGATCATACCGAAAAGCGAGAGAGTTTTTGGCGACCCTCTCTCAATAGGAGTGGGCGGAACCATCGGGGTTCCGCCCTTTCCTTTTGGGTTGTTTTCTCCCACGCCTCTCCCTCGAGGCAACGGCCCTCCAGCGCTCGCGCCCCCCCACCGCTAGCGCGAATCCACATTGGCAGGATCAGAAGTGGTGCGGCGGACCGTACGCGCGTATTCCATCGCACCGGGAATCTTACCGGGCATATCTGGGGGGTGTGCAGGTCAATGCACGGGATCACGGGCAGGAGGGCATGGTGTGGAGGCAATGAACCAGCCTCTTTGCGGGCGGGTCAAAAACCGTCAGCGCAAGGCGCGAAGCGGGCGACGGGACCGAAGTGTACTGCCGGGTACATGAGGGTCCGCCGCCCGCGAGCAACGACGCGATGGCGGGAATTTCCCCCCCCAGGTGAGGCGGGAGCACTGCCATTCTCTTGCGGGCGGGTCAAAAACCGTCAGCGCAAGGCGCGAAGCGGGCGACGGGACCGAAGTGTACTGCCGGGTACATGAGGGTCCGCCGCCCGCGAGCAACGACGCGATGGCGGGAATTTCACCCGCCCGCTATATGGCGACGCGGCGCACGCCGGGTATGGCGGCAAGCGCCTTGCGCAGGGCCTCGTCCGGCTTCTGGTGGATCACGTACACGGTCTGGACCATCTCGGCGATCTTGCGGGAGTTGTTCTCGCGGATGTTCACGCCCAGCTCGCCCATGGTGGTGCCGAAGCGGCCGAACATGCCGGGCTTGTCCTCGTGGGTGATGAAGATGGTGTAGATGTCCGCGCCCTCGTCCTCCACGGTGGCCCCGACGTTGACGGAGTTGCCGAAGTCTCCTGCGCGAAGGTATTTGGAGACCACCTCGGCGATTTCCATGCCGGTGCGGATGCCCGCGTTGTGGGTGGAGGCGCCCAGGTGAGCGGACATGACGATGTTGTCCAGCTCTTGGAGCTTGTTGACGAACTCGGCCCCCTCGCGCTTGGGCTCGGACTCGTAGCAATCCAGCGCGGCCCCGCCGATCTCGCCCTTCTTGAGGGCGGCGTAGAGGGCGTCCTCGCTGACGTTCTTGCCGCGCGAGGCGTTGATGAGGAAGGCGTCTTCCTTCATCAGCTTGAGCTCGGCCTCGCCGATGACCACGCCCGCGCCGCCGGTGTGCAGGGAGATGAAGTCGGCCGCCTGGAGCACCTCGGGAATGGTGTCGAGGTATTCGATCTTGGAGTCGATGATGCGGTAGGGGTCGAAGCCCACGACCTTCATGCCCAGGGCGCGGGCCTTGCCCGCCAGGGACTGGCCGATGCGCCCGCAGCCGATGATGCCGAGCGTCTTGCCGAAGAGCTCGCGGCCGATGAAGCGCTTCTTGTACCAGGTGCCGTTCTTGAGGGCGTCGTGGGCCATGGGCACCTTGCGGGCGATGGCGAACATGAGGCCCAGGGCGTGCTCGGCGGTGGCGTTGGTGTTGCCGTTGGGCGCGAACTTGACGATGACGCCCAGCTCCTTGGCGGCCTCCAGGTCGATGTTGTCCGTGCCGACGCCGCCCCGGCCCACGATCTTGAGTCGGCCGCCGTCGCGGGTTCCGGCCTCCAGCACCTCGCGGGTGACCTTGGTGGCGCTGCGCACGAGCAGCGCGTCGAACCCGGCGATCTCGCCGAGGAGGTCATCGGGGTCGCGTTTCTCGGTATCGATGGAGAAGCCGAGGTTTTTCAAATACTCCTGGGCCTGGGGCACCAGGCCGTCATTGGCAAGGATCTTCATGTTCCGTCCTCCAAAGGGTGTGGTGGCGCGCGGGCCTCCGCAGACGCGGGGAAAGGGGGAACCCAGGCGCATCTCGCCATGCGCGGGGGGTCCTTTCGCCGCCTGGTAGTCCGGGGCGGCCTCGTGCGCCGTTAGCAGGCTGTTGAAAAAGTGCAATCTGCTGCGTCAGCGAAAAATCCAGACCGCTCATGTATGCGCAATGCACTGCGCGTCCTGGATTTTTTCACTTCCTTGCATCTCACGCTTTTTGAACGGCCTGCGGAAAATGAGTTTTTCAACAGTCAGCTAGAGCTTTTCGAGCTCGGGTTTCAGGTCGTCCAGGTATTCGGCCAGCATCTCCGGGGTGATGTCGCCCATGTGCCCGATGCGGAAGACCAGGCGCTGGCCCGCGTCCTCCAGGGCGGTGTTGAGCTTTCCGTAGCCAGGGTCCATGAGGTAGCCCTTGGCGCGCATGCCCTCCTTGACGCCCTTCTTGAGCATGGCGGAGGTGACGCCCGCCGGGCAGAGCACGGTGGTCACCGTCGGGGAGCGGAAGCCCTCGGGGGCGAAGAGCTCATAGCCCTCCAGGGTGCCGACCCAGGCGGCGGCCTGGGTGCGCATGGCCTCATGCCGAGCCCAGCGGTTGCGCACGCCCTCGTCGTTGACGATGTAGTCGAGCTGTGCGTGGAGCTGGTTGGCCAGGGTGGTGTTGGGGGTGGTCACGGTCTGGAACTTGCGCGCCCGGCCCAGCTGGGTGTTGATGTCCGAGCTGTGGCCCTTGTTGGTGACGGTCTTGGCCTTTTCCTCGGCCTCCCCGGAGATGAACCCGATGCCGAACCCGGCGGGCAGCCCGAGGGATTTCTGCGTGGCCGTGGCGTAGGTGGCGGGGCGGGCCTGCTCCAGCCTGATGTCCGCGCCGCCGTAGATGGACACGCCGTCCACCAGGGGCATGGCCCCATACTGGCGGATGAGCGCGGTGACGGCCACGATGTCGTTGGTCACGCCCGTGGAGGTCTCGTTATGGGTGAAGGTGACGACCTGGGGCCGCAGCACCTTGAGCTTGTCCTCCAGGACGTTCAGATCGATGGCCCTGCCGTAGTCGAACTTGAGCTGCTCGGCCTTCTTGCCGTTGGCCACGGCCATCTTGTGGTAGAGGTCGCCGAACGCGCCCACGGAGACGTTGAGCACGGTCTCGCCGTCGGCCACCAGGGAGCGGATGGTGGACTCCATGGCCGTGGAGCCGGAGCCGTTGTAGATGACCGGGGTGAAACCCTCGGCCCCGCCCGCCAGGTCCTTGAGCCAGCCCATGACGGGCTCGAAGCGCAGGTTGTTCTCGGCGTCGCGGTGGCCGAACTCGGGCAGCTGCCCGGCGTTCTTCACGCCCTGCCGAATAAACGTCGGCCCGGTGATGAACAGCTTCAATGAAGCAAAATGGTTGCCTTGCATTCGTATCCTCTTATGCCTGGTGGTTCGCGTCCGTATCTGCCCCTGCCCATAAAAGAATTTTCGTCATAGCCCGACCCCGGGCACATGTCCAGAAGCGCGTGGGCCGGACTCTGGGCCCGGACTCTGGGCCCGCATCATGCCTCCTGACAACGACGCAGGGCGGGGCTTGCCAGCGCGCCCCCGGGACTTATCTTGTAGGGAACACCCCGCGCCCGGCGCGGGCAACCAAAACCGCAAGGAGCGTCCTCATGCGTACCTCCACGAGCACGACCCTCCCCGCCGCGGCGGCTCTGCGGCCCCGCCTGGCCTTCGCCGCCCTGGCCCTCGCGGGCCTGCTGCTGCTCCTGTTCATGGCACCCCCGGCCCGGGCCGAGACCTGGACCATCGACCCCGACCACTCCGCCGCCCACTTCTCCATCCGGCACATGATGATCGCCCAGGTGCGCGGCTCGTTTCCGGCCGTGAGCGGGTCCATCGAGCTGCGAGACGGCGCGCCCGTGGCCTTCGACGTCACCGTGGACGTGAACAGCCTCTCCACGGGCGTCAAGCAGCGCGACGACCACCTGAAGAGCGCGGACTTCTTCGAGGCCGCCACGCACCCGGCCATGACCTTCCGCAGCACGGCCGTGGAGCCCGGGGCCGGGGGCTTCCTCGTGTCCGGGGTCATGACCGTCAAGGGCACGGCCCGGGAGGTGACGCTCCTGCTCTCCGGCCTGGACGACGCCCGCACCGACCCTTGGGGCAACCTGCGGCGCGGGGCCACGGCCCTGTTCACCCTCGACCGCCGCGACTACGGCATCGCCTGGAACGCGCCGCTGGACGGCGGCGGCTGGATGGTCGGCAACGAGGTCGAGGTGGCCGTGGACCTGGAAGCCATCGGCCCGAAGGAGTAGGCGAAACCTGGCCGACGCGCACCGCCGGAGGGCAGCGCCTTCCCGGCGGCGCGCGGGGCCGGGCCCTCCCGCGAGTTATTCCTCGCCTCCCGCCCCTTGCCAACCGGCGCGCGGACCACTATAGATTCCTTTCCCGAGGACACCTTCCGCGAGGAGCCGCGCCCGCGCCCTTCGGTACGGACACATTCCCGCCCCCTCGCGCAGCCCGCCAGCCCGGGCCACACAAAGCAGCAGGACCACTACCGATGGCAGAAATCGGCCCCCATATCTCCGTATCCGACGAGCAGTTGCTCAAAGACGTGCTCGGCATGATCGACCTCGACGAGGTCGGCCGCTGGCCCGAGCGCGTGCGCGGGCTTGCGGCCTCCCTGGCAGCCGAGCTCTTCCTCGTGCGCTACAACCCGTTCATCTCCCCGCGCATGGTCAAGACCTCCGTGGACCGTCGGCTGAACATGTCCCGCCCGATCCTCTCGGGCGAGTACGCCAAGATACTCCACGCGGCCATCAACGAATTCTGGGCCGGGTACGACGCGGACCAGGCCTTCCGCACGCAGCTCCTGGAGCGGCTGAAGGCCGTCCTGCCCGCGAAGAACGTGGGCCGCGAGGCGAACATGCTCGTGGAGTGCGCCACGGACGCCACGGACCTGCGCCTCGCGCTGCCACTTTTGGTGGTATTCCCCGAAACCGAGGACGAGATCGTGGCCCTGGTGCGCCTGGCCGGGGAGATGGGCTTCTCCATCATCCCGCGCGGCGGCGGCACGGGCCTCACGGGCGGGGCCATCCCCCTGCACGGCCGCACCGTGGTGCTTTCCCTGGCGCGGTTCAAGGAGATCGTCAAGGTGGACCGCAGCAACATGACCCTCACTGCCCAGGCCGGGGTCATCACGCTGGACGCCATAAACGCGACGAAGAAGCGCGGCGCGCTCTTCACCGTGGACCCGGCGAGCAAGGCGGCCTCCTCCATCGGCGGCAACGTGAGCGAAAACTCGGGCGGGCCCTTCGCCTTCGAGTACGGCACCACCATCGACAACCTGCTCTCCTACCGCATGGTCACGCCCACGGGCGAGGTCATCGAGGTCCGCCGCCGCGAACACCCGCGCCACAAGATATTCGAGACGGACACCGCCGTGTTCGACGTCTTTGACGGCGACGGCAGGCAGAAGGACACCGTGCGCCTGGAGGGCTCGGCCCTGCGCGGGCCGGGCCTGGGCAAGGACGTGTCCAACAAGTACCTGGGCGGCCTGCCCGGCGTGCAGAAGGAGGGCGTGGACGGCATCATCACCGAGGCGAGCTTCGTGCTCCACCCCCTGCCCGCCCACTCGCGCACCCTGTGCCTGGAGTTCTACGGCCGCAGCATGCGAAACGCCATGCTCGTCATCAAGGACGTGGTGGCCCTGCGCGACGAGATCCGCAAGGCGGGCGACCTGGTGAAGATTTCCGCCCTGGAGGAGTTCGGCCCCAAGTACGTGCAGGCCATCGAGTACCAGAAGAAATCCGACCGCATGGAGGGCGAGCCCAAGTCCGTGCTCCTGCTCCAACTCGACAGCGACGACACCGACGCCCTGGGCGAGGCCGTGGACACCATCGTGGCCATCGCCGAGCCCTTCTCCGGGGTGGACATCTTCGCCGCGCGCGACGACCGCGAGGCCGAGGTCTTCTGGGAGGATCGCCACAAGCTCTCGGCCATCGCCAAGCGGACCTCGGGCTTCAAGGTCAACGAGGACATCGTCATCCCCCTGGAGCAGATTCCCGACTTTTCCGACTTCCTGGAGCAGCTCAACCTCGTCTACCTGGCCAAGGCGTACCGCCGGGCCCTCTCCGAGGTGACCAAGCTCGACGGCGTGGACTACGACCACCCCAAAATCCAGGAGGGCAAGCACCGCGTGGCGGCCATCCTGGAAGGACGCATCCGCGCCTCCGAGATTTCCGATGAGGAGCAGGAGGCGCAGATCCGCTTCCTGTTCAACGAGCTGCGCGAGGCGTACCCGAGGCTCGACCGCGAGATCAAGGGCGTGTTCCAGAAACTGCTGGCCACGCGCATCGTCATCGCCAACCACATGCACGCGGGCGACGGCAACTGCCACGTGAACCTGCCCGTGAACTCCAACGACCCCCAGATGCTGGAGGAGGCCCACCGCGCCGCGCGCGACGTGTTCGAGAAGGTCCTCTCCATCGGCGGCGAGGTCTCGGGCGAGCACGGCATCGGCATCACGAAGATCGACTACCTGGCCGACGAGAAGATCGAGCGCATCGCCGCCTACAAGCGCAAGGTGGACCCAAAGAACATCATCAACCCCGGCAAGCTCACCTCGCGCAAGCTCCCGGCCAAGCCGTTCACCTTCTCGTTCAACAGGCTCATCCACGACCTGGAGGACACGGCCCTCAAGGACAAGGAGGCTCTCTCCCTGATCCTCAAGAACGTCCAGACCTGCACCCGCTGCGGCAAGTGCAAGCAGGTCTGCCCCATGTACTACCCGCAGCAGGGGCTGCTCTACCACCCGCGCAACAAGAACATCACCCTCGGCGCGCTCATCGAGGCCGTGTACTACTCCCAGGTGCAGCTCGGCGAGCCGGAAGCCCGGCTGCTGGACGAGCTCCGCCGCGTCATGGAGCACTGCACCGCCTGCGGCAAGTGCATGGCCGTGTGCCCGGTGAAGATCGACTCCGCTGGCTGCGCCGTGCAGATTCGCGCGTTCCTCGACTACAAGGGCGCGGGAGGCCACAAGATCAAGCAGTCCGTGCTCTCGCGCCTGGCCCAGGACCCCTGCGCCCGCGTGCCGCGCATGGCCAAGTTCCTGTCCATCGGCCAGTCCGCCGCGAACCTCGGCGTGGGGCTTGTGCCCGGCTTCTGGCGGCGCAGGATGGAATCCCCCGTGCTCCAGGGCCCGGGCCCGAAGCTCGACTTCACGAACCTCTACCAGGACCTGCGGCTCTACGACCGCTCGGTGTTCAAGGTGGAGGGCGCGCCCGCGCAGTCCACGGCCATCTACTTCCCCGGGTGCGGGGGGGCGCTCTTCTCGCGCTCGGTGGGCATGGCCACCCTGTACCTGCTGCTCAAATCGGGGGTGAACGTGGTGCTGCCCGAGCAGCATCTCTGCTGTGGCTACCCCCTGCTCTCGGCCGGGGCCCTGGAGGCGTACAAGACCAACCGCCACCGCACGCACCAGCACATCCTCGACGCGCTCATCGCCTGCGGCAAGTCCGGGCTCATGGCCACCATGCTGATCACGGCCTGCGGCACCTGCCGCGAATCCCTGGAGAGCTTCGACTTCTCCCGCGACCTGGTGGACCCGCTGGTGCACCTGGACGCGGTGCAGCTGCTCTTCGAGCTGGGGGACATGAAGTTCCCGGCCCAGGTCTCGCCCATCTACCACGCCGCCTGCCACGCGGAGTGGACCGGGCAGAACAAGACCAAAGCGGCGGAGGCGTACCGCGCGGCCATAGCCGAGCTGACGAACCAGCCCGTGGAGCTCTCGCCGGGGTGCTGCGGGGAGTCGGGCACCGGGGCCGTCTCCAGCCCGGAAATCTACAACAAGCTACGCGACCGCAAGAAAAAGCAGCTGCGCGCGGACCTGGAGACCTCGGGCCAGCAGCGGCCCGTGCTCGTGGGCTGCCCCTCGTGCAAGACGGGCATCAAGCGGTCCATGATGCAGCTCGGGCGCAAGAACCCGGTGCTGCACACGGTGGAATTCCTGGCCGAGCAGATGGGCGGCCACGGCTGGAAGCGCGAGCTCAGGAAGATGCTCGCCGAGGGCGAGGTCAAGGGCAAGAGCGTCACCGTGCGGGTGGGCGACCTGCCCCTCGCGCCCATGGCCGCGTCTTCCGGCCCCGTGCCGGAGCCGCTTCCCGAGCTGGTTTCCAAGGATGCCTCCCCGGCGGCACCTGGCGAAGCGCAGGGCGCGCGTTCCGCCATGAGTTCCGGCGTGGAAGAGGCCACGAACGGGGCATCGGATTCGCCCATCGGTTCCGGCGATGATCCCAAGACGGACTGACGGGCCCAAGGCGGACTGAGGGTTGACCCCGCGCCCGTTTCCCGCGAAACTCGCCGCGTGAAGATTCTCGGCATCGACTTCGGCATCAAGCGCGTGGGCCTGGCCCTCACGGACCCGGGCGGCGTGCTGGCCTACCCCCTGCCCGCCATCGAGCGCACCACCAGGGACGCGCTGTTTGCGGACCTTACGGCGCTCGTGGAGCGCGAGGGCGTGGAGCGCGTGGTGGTGGGGCTGCCCCTGGGGCTCGACGGCCAGGACACCGAGACCACGCGTCAGGCGCGCAATTTCGCCGCCAGCCTGGCCCGCCGCGTGGAAGCCCCCGTGGAGCTGGCGGACGAGCGGTTCTCCTCCCTGGAGGCCGAGGGCCGCCTGCGCGAGGCGGGCGGGCGCGGCAGGAAGGTGAAGCAAAAGCTCGACAGCCAGGCCGCCGTCATCATCCTGGAAACCTGGCTCGCCCGGAACGTCGCCCACAACGTCGCACGGAACGTCACCCAAAGCGTTGCCCAAAACGCAGCCAAAAGCCCCGCCGACAATCCCGACGAGGAATCCGCATGACCAACCCCGACCCCGACCTCCTCGCTCCGCCCGCCAAGGGCAGGAGGCTGCGCGCCGTGGCCTGGGCCGTGCTCGCCCTGGCGCTGCTGGCGGGCCTGGGCGCGGGGGGCTACCTCTACAAGCAGCACCTCGACCAGCAACGCTTCGAGACCGTGCCGCCCGA
>JBFWJM010000019.1:0-21926 GCA_050253205.1 Desulfovibrionaceae bacterium | reverse complement strand
CGGGCTCCATCCTCTCCATCAGCCGGGCTGCGGGAGAGACGGCCGCCATCATGTTCACGGCGGCGGTGTTCTTCACCCCGCAGTTGCCCGAAGGCGTGCTCGACGATGTCATGGCCCTGCCCTACCACATCTACGTGCTGGCCACGGCGGGCACCGAGATCGAGAAGACCCGCCCCCTGCAGTACGGCACGGCCCTGGTGCTCATCGTGCTGGTGCTGGGCATGAACCTGCTGGCCATCTGGCTGCGGGCGCGGTTGCAGAGGAATCTCTCCAAGTAGGTTCGGACGTAAGAAGCAGTGAAAGGCCGGGGAGACCCGGCCTTTTTTGTGCGTGCCGCCCCGCCGATTCAGCGGGAGGTGTGCTTCTGGTAATAACGGGAGAAGATGACGTCCGCCCCGAGGATGTGGTCCACGAGCCAGTCGAGCAGAAAGGAGAGCACCTCGCGGGCGTGCTCGGCCCGGGCCTGGTGCGTTTCTCCCGCTTCGTGCTCCAGGGCGAAGGCGTCGATGCGCTCCATGAACGTGCGGTGCAGGCGGGCGTGCTGTTCGAGGCCGGGGTAGTTCGTCTCGACCATGAGCCCCTCCTCGTAGCGGAAGTGGAGGAGCGAATAGGCGCGCATGCCCGCCAGGGCCTCGCGGGTGGCCTCCAGGCTCTGGCCATGGATGATCTGCGTGTTCAACTTGTTGAGGATGTCGACCAGGACCTTGTGCTGGGCGTCGATCTCGCTGACGCCCACGGACAGGGCCTCGGTCCACTCCATCAGCACGCTGGTTCTCCGCGTTCGATGCCGAGCAGCAGGGCCTTGGTCTCCGTGCCGCCCTCGGCGGAGAAGCCCGTGAGCGCTCCCTTTGCCCCGAGCACCCGGTGGCAGGGGTAGAGCAGGGGGAAGGGGTTTTTGGCCATGGCTCCGCCCACGGCCCTCGCCGCACCGGGGGAGCCCGCCAGGCCCGCCAGCTCGCCGTAGGTCAGGGTCTTGCCGTGGGTGGCGTGGCGCTTGAGCGCCTCCAGCGCCTTGCGCGCAAAGGGGGAGACGCCGCTCCAGTCGAGCTCCGGCTCGGGCCAGCGGGGTTTGCGCCCGGCCACGTAGTCCTCCAGGGCGGCCTTGAAGGCGAGGGCTCCGGCGGAGGGGGTGGGCGTTTGCTCGCCGTTCGCCCGGCAGACGTTCAACCGGACGAGCTGTCCGTCGCGCCATTCGATGCGTAGCGCGAGCGGAGCCGCCTCCACGCGTTCAAGGGTGCAGGAGTGGGGCATATCGATTCTCCCATGTGTTGAAACAGGACAGGACGGGTTCAATTGTATCAAACTTTTCCGGACCGGGGAAGCCCCGGGAGACATCCCTGGGTCCAGTCGTGGCGCTCCATCTCGGCGTGGATGGCCGCTCGCACGTCGGCCTTGTCCGCTGCCCAGGCAGGGGCCACGAGCTCCCCGGGGGCGGGGTCCGCGTTGATGCGGTGGACCAGCACCCCGGGGCGCAGCCGGGCCAGGGCCTCGGCGGCCAGCGCGGCGTATTCCTCCCTGCCCGGGGGAGCGTACCCTCCCGAGGCGTGGAGGCGCTCCAGGGGCGTATGTCGGCAGACGAGCGTGTTGTGCAGCTTGACGCCGTGCACGGGAAGCGCGTTCACGAAGGCGATGGTGTGCAGGAAGTCCTCGCCCGTCTCGCCCGGGAGCCCGGCCATGACGTGGGCCACCACCTTGAGACCCAGCGCGGCGGCGGCCCGGGTTGCCCGGGCGAAGCAGGCCGCGTCGTGCCCCCGGTTGATGCGCGCGAGGGTGGCGTCGTTGGCGGATTGGAGCCCCAGCTCCAGGTGGACCTCCTCCGCCGGGAAGGCGGCCAGCAGGCCGAGCCTTTCCTCGTCCAGGCAGTCGGGCCTCGTGCCGAGGGCCAGCCCGGCCAGACCCGGAAGCGCTGCCAGCTCCTCCAGCACCTCGGCCACTCTGGATGCGGGGCCGTGGGTGTTGGAGTAGGATTGCAGGTAGGCCAGGAAGCGCGCCTCGCCGCGCCCCTGGAAGCGGGCGCTCCAGTGCGACCACTGCTCCGCCAGCCCGAGCCCTCGCGCCAGGAGCCCGGTGCCCGAGCCCTGCGGGTTGCAGTAGGCGCAGCCCCCGGTGCCGAGGGTGCCGTCGCGGTTGGGGCAGGAAAAGCCCGCGTCGAGGGGAATCTTGCGCACGCGCCCGCCGAAGCGCTGGCGGAAGTAGGTGGCGAGGGTGAAATATCTTGGCGTGGACACGGGTTTCCCGTCGATGCCGAGGCCTGGCCTGTTGCCGGGCCGACATTCTTCTGGTAACTGGCAGTAACCGCTTGTGGCACGGTCCGACACGGCCTGTAAAGCGGGAAATCCAACCCAGCACGTCTCACGGCTTACAAGGAAGTCGCTCATGCCCAAATTGCTCGATCGGATCATCGGTTCGTTCTCCTCCGACCTCGCCATCGACCTGGGAACGGCCAATACACTGGTGTACGTCAAGGGCAAGGGGGTGCTCTTGTCCGAGCCGTCCGTGGTGGCCGTCAAGAAGGACGGGCGCGGCGGCAAGACCGTGCTGGCCGTGGGCGCGGAGGCCAAGCGCATGCTCGGCCGCACCCCGGGCAACATCGTGGCCATCCGGCCCATGAAGGACGGCGTCATCGCCGACTTCGACGTCACCGAGGCCATGCTCAAACATTTCATCCGCGAGGTCCACAACTCGCGCCGCCTGGTGCGCCCCAGGATCATGATCTGCGTGCCCACGGGCATCACCCCGGTGGAGAAGCGCGCGGTGCGCGAGTCTGCCCAGGCGGCGGGCGCGCGCGAGGTGTATCTCATCGAGGAGCCCATGGCCGCGGCCATCGGCGCGGACCTGCCCATCACCGAGCCCACCTCCAACATGGTGGTGGACATCGGCGGCGGCACCACGGAGATCGCGGTCATCTCGCTCAAGGGCATCGTCTACGCCAAGTCCGTGCGCATCGGCGGCGACAAGATGGACGAGGCCATCATGCAGTTCGTCAAACGCAAGTACAACATGCTCATCGGCGAATCCACGGCCGAGGACATCAAGACCACCATCGGCTCGGCCTACCCCGTGGAGGGCACGAGGGACATGGAGGTCAAGGGCCGCGACCTGGTGACGGGCATCCCCCAGCACCGCGTGATCACCGACGAGGAGGTCCGCGAGGCCATCAGCGAGCAGGTGGACGGCATCGTCCAGGGCGTGCGCATCGCCCTGGAGCAGACGCCCCCCGAGCTGGCGGCGGACATCGTGGACCGGGGCATCGTGCTCACGGGCGGCGGCGCGCTCCTCAAGGGCATCGACGCCCTGCTCCAGCACGAGACCCAGCTGCCCATCACCGTGGTGGACGACCCGCTCACCGCCGTGGTGCTCGGCTCGGGCAAGGCGCTGGACAACATCGACATCTACCACGAGATATGCACGGACTAGGACGTTGAAGCCCAAACGCGTCGCCGTGCTCATCCTGGCCGGGCTGTTCCTGTACCTGAGCCTGTACACCTGGAACCTGCGCACCGGACACCTCGACGCGCTGGCCTCGCGCACCGGGCTGGAGGCGGTCTCCTGGGTGCTGCGGCCGGGCAAGTGGGCGGCGGACAAGGCCACCGCCACCTGGGAGCACTACGTCTTCCTCGTGGGCCTCAGGCAGGAGAACGAGCGCCTCAAGGACGAGCTGGCCCGGCTCGTGGCCGAGAACGCCCGCCTGCGCGAGAGCGACCGCGCCGTGGACCGCATGCGCCGGCTGCTCGACTTTTCCCCCCCCGCGAGCTGGACCCGCCGGGGTGCGCAGGTGGTGGCCCAGCGCATGGGCCCCAACGCCGCCCTGGAGACCGTCGTGCTGGACAAGGGCTCGTTTTCCGGCATCGAGCGCGACACGCCCGTGGTCACGCCCTCCGGGGTGGTGGGCAGGGTGCTGCGCGTGGGCATGACCGCCTGCACCGTGCTGCTCCTGCAAGACCCCAACTCCGCCGTGCCCGTCATCGGCCAGCAGAGCCGCGTGCCCGGCATCGCCTACGGCGCGGGCCCCGGGGCCGCCCTCGACGTGCGCTACATGAACGTCAACGCCGGGGTCCGGGAGGGCGAGCTGCTCGTCACCTCCGGCGTCTCCGGCATCTTCCCCAAGGGGCTGCCCGTGGCCCGGGTCTCCGCCGTGGAGCGCTCCGACATCTCGCTCTTTCTGAACGTGCGCGCCCGGCCCCTGGTGGAGCCCGCGCTGCTGGAGGAGGCGCTCTTCCTCTCCCGCGCCGCCGCCCAGGAGGAGGAGTAGGTGCTCGGCCTGTGCTGGTGGGCGGCGTTCACCATCGTGGGCGTCTGGGCGCAGCACTTCCTGCCGGGGGTGGACTTTCTCGCGCCGGGGCTGCTGGTGAGCCTCCAGGAGGAGCGCCCGCTGGGCACGGCCTGGCTGGCCGTGGCCTGGATCATGCTCCAGGAGGGCATGGGCACGCTGTTTTTCGGGGCGTCCCTGCTCTGGTACGGTGTGCTGGTGCTCGGCTTCCTGCTGGGGCGCACGCTCTTCGACCCCCGCAGCGTGACCCTCATGTTCCTGCTCGGCCTGCTCGGCGGTGCGGCCCACTTTCTGGTCACCTTCCTGGTCATGGGCCTGGAGGACATGGCCTTCCCCATGCGCCGCGCGCTCATCGAGTCCATGCTCCAGGCGGGGCTGCTGCCCGCGCTGTGGTTCGTGGCGCACCAGCTCTTCCCGGAAGGGATGAAGTACGATGAACGTGCTGTTTGACGCCCACGACAAGGAGCCGCCCCGGCACGGGCTGATCCTCCTCCAGGCGCTCATCCTGCTGGTGTTCTGCCTGTTCTCCTTCCGGTTCTGGTATCTCCAGGTGCACCGGGGGCAGGAGTTCGCCCAGCGCGCCCGGGAAAACCAGTACCGCCAGGAGTCCGTGTTTGCCCCCAGGGGGCTCGTGCGCGCGCGCGACGGCCAGCTCATCGCCACCAACGACCCCGCCTACGCCCTGGGCCTCGTGCGCGAGGACTGCCGCGACCTGGAGGCCACCCTCCAGGAGGTCGCCACCTGGACCGGCGCGGACCTCGCCGAGCTGAAGCGCCTCTTCGAGGAGCGCCGCCGCAAGGTCAAGCCGTTCGAGCCGCTCATCCTCGTGCCGGACCTGACCTTCGAGCAGCTCGCCCAGGTGGAGGCCAACGCCCTCTACTGGCCCGGGCTGGAGGTCGTCACCCGCTCGCGCAGGAACTACACCTACGGCCCGCTCTTCTCCCACGTGCTCGGCTACGTGGCCGAGGCCAACGACGACGAGATGGAGGCGGACAAGGAACTCGCCCTGGGCGACCACGTGGGCAAGCTCGGCCTGGAGCGCGCCCTGGAGGACAGCCTGCGCGGCACCAAGGGCCGCCGCGAGTTCGAGGTGGACGTCACCGGGCGGCACATGGGCGAGCGGCTGCTGCGCGCGCCCCACGCCGGGGGCGACGTGAGCCTCTCCCTCGACCTCGGGCTCCAGGCCCTGGTGGACGAGCTCATGCAGGGCAAGGAGGGCGTGGTGGTGGTCATGAACGCGGACACCGGGCAGGTGTACTGCCTCGTCTCCGCGCCGACGTACGACACCAACCACTTCACTGCGGGCATCTCCCGCGAGGAGTGGCGCCAGCTCTCCGACGACCCCATGCACCCGCTGCTCAACCGGGTGACCCAGTCGGCCTACCCGCCGGGCTCGGTGTTCAAACTCGTCATGGCCGGGTGCGGCTTTGCCGAAAACATGCTCAACGTGAACGAGACCGTCACCTGCACCGGGGCGCTGCGCCTGGGCAGCCATACCTTCCACTGCTGGCGGCGCGGCGGCCACGGCACGGTGAACCTGCGCCGCGCCCTGGTGGAGTCGTGCGACGTCTACTTCTACCGCCTGGGCATGAAGCTCGGCGTGGACCGCATCTCCAAGTTCTCCTTCGCGGCCGGGTTCGGCAGGCCCACGGGCATCGACCTGCCCCACGAGAAGGGCGGCAACATCCCCACCCGTGAGTGGAAGCTCAAGACCTTCGGGGAGAAGTGGCAGAAGGGCGAGGACCTGAACTTCTCCATCGGCCAGGGGTACACCCTGGTCACCCCGCTGCAGGTGGCCCGCTACATCGCCGCCATCATCAACGGCGGGCAGTTGCTCAAGCCCCAGCTCGTGGCGGGCGCGCCCGCCGTGGTGCAGGGCGAGCTGCCCCTCACGGCGGAACACAGGGAGATCATCAAGGCGGCCATGGTGGACACCGTGGAAAACCCGCGCGGCACCTGCCGACGGGTGCGCACGCCCGGGGTGGTGGCCGGGGCCAAGACCGGCACCGCGCAGGTGGCCCGGCTCACGGAGGAACTGCGCGCCATGAAGGAGCAGGACATCCCCTACCGCCTGCGCGACCACGCCTGGATGGCGGGCTTCGGCGAGGCCGGGGGCGAGCGCTTCAGCGTGGCCGTCATGGTGGAGCACGGGCTGCACGGCGGCTCGGGCGCGGGCCCGGTGGTCAAGGCCGTGCTGGACTATCTCTTCAAAGGCGCGGCAGGGCCGCTGGGCGGCCGCGTGGCCCCCGGGGCGGAGCCTCCAACCGCCGGGACGGAGCCTCCAGCCGCCGGGGGGGAGTCGTAGCATGCTGCTGGACCGCAAGACCCTGCTCTACGTGAACTGGCCCCTGGTGGGCATCACGGCGCTGCTCTTCTTCATGGGCGTGATGAACCTCTACTCCGCGTCGGGCTTCCGGCTGGAGGAAGGGCTCTCCGTGGACCCGTACTACCAGAAGCAGCTCGTCTGGGGCTCCCTGGGGCTGCTCGGCATGGCGTTTTTCATGCTCTTCGACTACCGCCACCTCAAGTCCATCGCCTGGCCGCTGTTCTGGGTCACGGTGCTGCTGCTGGTGGCGGTGTTCTTCATGGGCAAGACCATCTACGGGGCCAAGCGCTGGCTCGACCTCGGGTTCATGAACTTCCAGCCCAGCGAGATGGCCAAGATCGCGGTGCTCATCCTGGGCGCGCGCATCCTCTCGGACGAGCCGCAGCGCCTGGGCTTCCTCCGCCTGGGATACGTGCTCGGCGTGTGCTCCATCCCGGCGCTTTTGGTGGTCAAGCAGCCGGACCTGGGCTCGGGCATGTCCATCATCCTGCTGCTCGGCGGGTTGATCCTTTATAGGGGAGTGACGAGCCGGGTGTTCAAGACCGCCCTGGTGGCCATCCCCGCCCTGGCCCCGGCGTTCTGGTTTTCGCTGCATGGCTACCAGAAGCAGCGCATCCTCTCCTTCCTCGACCCCATGAACGACCCCAAGGGCGCGGGTTACCACAAGATCCAGTCCGAGATCGCCATCGGCTCCGGGCAGGTCTGGGGCAAGGGCTTCCTGGGCGGGACGCAGAGCCAGTACCGCTTCCTGCCCGAGAAGCACACGGACTTCGCCCTGGCGGTGTTTTCCGAGGAGTGGGGCTTTGCCGGGACCATGTTCCTGCTGACCATGTTCTGCGCGTTTCTCTACGTGATCATGGGCGTGGCCAGGGACGCGCGCGACCTCTTCGGCAGCTACCTGGCGGCCGGGGTGTTCTTCTATTTCTTCTGGCAAATCCTCATCAACATGGGTATGGTCCTGGGGCTCATGCCGGTGGTGGGCATCCCCCTGCCGTTCATCAGCTACGGCGGCTCCGCGACGCTGGTGAACTTCTGCCTCATCGGACTATTGCTCAACGTATCCATGCGCCGGTTTCTGTTCAAGAAGGGCTAGGGCTCGCGCCCGCGCCCCAACGCACAAGGAGCGACCCTCATGGCCAAAGATGAAATCAACGCCTTTCTCGGGGCGGGCACCAACTATAACGGACGGCTGCACTTCCAGGGCTCGGTGCGCATCGACGGCAACTTCACCGGCGAGGTGGAGAGCGAGGGCACGCTGGTCATCGGCCACGACGCGGTGGTCGAGGGCACCATCAAGGTGGGCAAGCTGGTGCTCTCGGGCAAGCTCACCGGCGAGGTCCTCTCCCAGGGCAAGGTGGTATTGAACAAGACCGCCGAGATGCGCGGCAACGTCCACACCCCCGTGCTCGTGGTGGACGAGGGCGCCGTGCTGGAGGGCAAGCTCTCCATGGGCACCCTGAGCACCTCCGAGACCTCCTCACACGATAAAGACACAGACTTGTTATAAAAGGCACAAGCCTGGAATCCTAGCTGTTTTTGCCCCGCCAGACCATGTTTGGCGGGGAAAAAGGCTTTGACACTTCTTGCAAAGTGGGATAGAGCCCAAACACTTTGACCCAAAATTCACAACCTCATTCTCAGGGGAACGCGTATGGTTATACCCGATCAATCATTAGTCTACCAGTTCGTGAACTTCATCCTCATGTGGATTTTGCTCAACGTGCTGCTGATCAAGCCCGTCCGCGGCGTCATCCAGAAGCGCAAGGAGCTCATGGCGGAGCAGACCGGGAAGATCGAGAAGTTCACCGCCGACGCGGAGAACAAGATCAAGGACTACGAGGCCGCCCTGGCCGACGCCCGCAAGAAGGGCAATGAGATCCGGGGGGAGTTCAAGGAGCAGGGGACCGCGCTGGAGCACGAGCTCCTGGCCGCAGCCGGAGTCGAGGCCGCCAAGACCCTGGGCGAGGCGCGCGTGGCGCTGGATGGTGAGGTCAAGGGAGCGCTCGACAGCCTGAAGAAGGACGTCGAGGGCTTCGCCACCAAGGCCGCGGACAAGGTCCTGGGCCGGTAAGATCAAGGAGGGATTGGCTTTGAAACGCAAACTCACGCTTCTGGCTCTCGCCTCCCTCGGTGTGCTGGCCATGGCCGGCATCGCCCTGGCAAGCGGGGGCGAGGGTGGCGCAGACCACCACGGGGTCCCGTGGGGGAACTTCATCCTCCGGGTGATCAACTTCGTGATCTTCGCGGGCATCATCTGGTGGGCCGCGGGCAAGAAGATCATCGCCTTCTTCGGCGACCGCAAGGCCCAGATCCAAAATGAGCTCGACGACCTCTCCGGCCGCCAGGCCGAGGCCGAGCAGAAGCTCAAGAACGTCGAGGCGGGCATCGCCGGACTGGAAAAGGAAAAGCAGTCCATCCTCGACGAGGCCAAGGCCCAGGGCGAGGCCCTCAAGGCCGCCATCATCGCCAAGGCCGAGAAAGACGCCGAGGCCCTGAAGGAGCAGGCCAAGCGCTCCGCGGCGGACGAGGCCAAGGTGGCCCTGGATTCCATCCGCGCCGAAATGGCCGAACTGGTCGTGGAGGCAGCCACCAAGATCGTCCAGGACAAGCTCACCGAAAAAGACCATGACCAGCTCGTGGACGAATACCTGACAAAGGTGGTGCTCAATTGACCGGGAACGTAGTCGCACGCAGATACGCCAAGGCGCTGTTCGCGGTCGCCCAGAAGGGCGGCGGCAGCGACCTTGATGCGTTTGGCAAGGACCTCGCCGCGCTGGCCGACGTTCTCGCGTCCGCGCCGGAAGCCATGGGCTTTTTCCGCAACCCCACCTTCACCGCCACGGAGAAGAAGACCGTGCTCGGGGACATCCTGGGCAAGCTCTCCGTGAAGCCGACGGTGAAGAACTTCTGCGACCTGCTCGCCGACAAGAAACGGCTCGCCGTTCTTCCGGCCATCGCCGAAGTCTACAAGAAAATGCTCGACGAAGCCCAGGGCGTGATCTCCGGTTCGCTGGTCACCGCCGTGGGCCTCTCCGACGAGCGCAAGAATCAGATCAAGACCGAGCTGGCCAAGAAGGCCGGCAAGGAGTTGACCCTGGACTTCGCGGTGGACAAGGACATCCTCGGCGGTGTCGTCCTGAAGGTTGGAGACAAGGTGCTGGATGCGAGCCTGCGCGCCCAGCTTCACATTTTGAAGGAACAGATCAAACGAGGTGAGTAGGGCCATGACGATCAAGGCAGAAGAAATCAGCAAAATCATCGAGGGTCAGATTCAGAATTATGAGTCGCGGGTCGAGATGAGCGAAACCGGCACCGTGCTCTACGTCGGTGACGGTATCGCCCGCGTCCACGGCGTCGAAAATGCCATGGCCATGGAGCTCCTGGAGTTCCCCGGCGGCATCATGGGCATGGTTCTGAACCTGGAAGAGGACAACGTCGGTGTGGCCCTGCTCGGCCCGGATACCGGCATCAAGGAAGGCGACCCGGTCAAGCGCACCGGCCAGATCTTCTCCGTGCCCGTGGGCGAGTCCGTCCAGGGCCGCGTGGTGGACCCCCTTGGCCAGCCCATCGACGGCCTGGGACCCATCGACACCAGCAACATGCGCCCCGTGGAGCTCAAGGCCCCCGGCATCATCGCCCGTAAGTCGGTCCACGAGCCCTGCTACACGGGCCTGAAGGCCGTCGACGCCATGGTCCCGGTGGGTCGCGGCCAGCGCGAGCTGGTCATCGGCGACCGCCAGGTCGGCAAGACCGCCATCGGCGTGGACGCCATCATCGCCCAGAAAGAAACCGACGTGCACTGCTTCTACGTGGCCATCGGCCAGAAGAAGGCCTCCGTCGCCCTGGTTGCCGACAAGCTCCGCGAGAACGGCGCCATGGACTACACCACCATCATCTCGGCCACGGCTTCCGAGCCCGCGCCGCTGCAGTTCATCGCGGCCTACACCGGCGCCACCATGGCCGAGTATTACCGCGACAACGGCAAGCACGCCCTGATCATCTACGACGACCTCTCCAAGCAGGCCACCGCCTACCGCCAGATGTCGCTGCTGCTGCGCCGCCCGCCGGGACGCGAAGCCTACCCCGGCGACGTCTTCTACCTGCACTCCCGCCTGCTGGAGCGCGCGGCCAAGGTCAACGACTCCCTGGGTGCCGGTTCCATGACCGCCCTGCCCGTCATCGAGACCCAGGCCGGCGACGTGTCCGCGTACATCCCGACCAACGTCATCTCCATCACCGACGGCCAGATCTACCTGGAGCCCAGCCACTTCAACGCTGGTGTTCGCCCGGCCATCAACGTCGGCCTCTCGGTGTCCCGCGTCGGCGGTTCCGCGCAGATCAAGGCCATGAAACAGGTGGCCGGTACCCTGCGCCTCGACCTCGCCCAGTACCGCGAGCTGGCCGCGTTCGCGCAGTTCGGCTCCGACCTGGACAAGGCCACCCAGGCCAAGCTCAACCGCGGCGCGCGCATGGTCGAGGTGCTCAAGCAGCCCCAGTACCAGCCGCTGCCCGTCGAGCAGCAGGTGGCGATCATCTTCGCCGCCGGTAAGGGCTACCTGGACGACATCGCGGTGGAATCCATCACCAAGTTCGAGGCCGAATTCCTCGACTACATGCGCAACTCCAAGTCCGACGTCCTGGGCGAAATCAAGACCAAGCAGGCCCTGGACGACGATCTCTCCGCCAAGCTCGGCGCGGCCATTGACGAGTTCAAGAAGGTCTTCAGCGCTTAAGCGAGGTAGTGATGGCATCACTTAGAGACGTTCAAAACCAGATCGCTGGCGTCAAGAAGACCAAGCAGATCACCAAGGCCATGAACATGGTGGCCTCGGCAAAGCTCAGGAACGCCCAGGAGCGCATCGAGCGCTTCCGTCCGTACGCGGACAAGTTCTATGAGATGCTTGGCGACTTGGCGGCCGGCGCGGACGGGTCCGTGCACCCGCTGCTCGAAGTCCGCGAGGAGATCAAATCGACGGCCATCGTCGTGATCACCTCCGACCGAGGGCTGTGCGGCGCATTCAACGGTAACATCATCAGCATGGCGACCAGGATCGCCCGGTCCAAGATCGCCGAGGGCAAGGTCGTCAAGGCCTACTGCATCGGCAAGAAGGGCCGCGATTCCTTCCGCAAGCAGGAGATCTGCGAGATCGTCCGTGCGGAAGGCGACGCCATGAACGCCTTCGACTTCACCCTCGCCTCCAGCATCGGCACCGACCTCATCGCGGCCTATCTGGCCGGTGATGTGGACGAGGTCGTCATCGTCTACGGCGAGTTCGAAACCATGGCCAAGCAGCCGCCCCGGTCGTTGCAGCTCCTGCCCATCGCGCCTGCGGAGGGCGAGGGCGAGGGCGAAGAGGCCGGAGCTGGCGCGGAGTACGTCTACGAGCCCTCCGTGGAGGGCCTCCTGGCCGAGCTCCTGCCCCGGTTCATCAATGTCCAGGCCTACCGCGCCCTGCTCGACACCTCGTGCTCCGAGCACGCCGCGCGCATGGCCGCCATGGACAACGCCACCAAGGCTTGCGACGAGATGACGGACAGGCTGACCCTGCTCTTCAACAAGACGAGGCAGGCGGCCATCACGAACGATCTTATGGACATTGTCGGCGGCGCCGAGGCGCTGAAAGGATAAGTGAAGGGGAAAACACCATGAGTAACATTGGTAAAATCGTGCAGGTTATCGGCGCCGTCGTCGACGTCGAATTCGCCGAAGGCAATCTGCCCAACATTCTGACGTCCATCGACATCAAAAACCCCAACAACACGGACGCTCCGGACCTCGTGTGCGAAGTGGCGCAGCACCTCGGCGACAACGTCGTGCGCACCATCGCCATGGACGCCACCGAGGGCCTGGTCCGTGGCATGGAAGCCGTCGCCACCGGAAGCGCCATCATGGTTCCCGTGGGCAAGGGTTCCCTGGGCCGGATCATGAACGTGGTCGGCCGCCCCGTGGACGAGCTGGGTCCCATCGACTCCGACAAGACCCTGCCCATCCACCGCGAGGCTCCCACCTTCACCGAGCAGTCCACCAAGGTCGAACTGCTGGAGACGGGCATCAAGGTCGTGGACCTGCTGATCCCCTTCCCCAAGGGCGGCAAGATGGGCCTGTTCGGCGGTGCCGGCGTCGGCAAGACGGTTATCCTCATGGAGATGATCAACAACATCGCCAAGCAGCACGGCGGCATCTCCGTGTTCGCCGGTGTTGGCGAGCGCACCCGTGAGGGCAACGACCTCTACCACGAAATGAAGGAAGCGGGCGTTCTGGAGAAAGCGGCCCTGGTCTACGGCCAGATGAACGAGCCCCCGGGAGCCCGCGCCCGCGTCGCCCTGACGGCCCTCACCTGCGCGGAATACTTCCGCGACGAGGAAGGCCAGGACGTGCTGCTCTTCGTTGACAACATCTTCCGCTTCACCCAGGCGGGTTCGGAAGTGTCCGCACTGCTGGGCCGCATGCCCTCCGCGGTGGGTTACCAGCCCACCCTGGGCACCGACCTCGGTGGCCTCCAGGAGCGCATCACCTCCACCAACAAGGGTTCCATCACCTCGGTCCAGGCCGTGTACGTCCCTGCGGACGACCTCACCGACCCGGCCCCGGCGACCACCTTCTCGCACCTTGACGGCACGCTGGTGCTCTCCCGCCAGATCGCGGAGCTGGGCATCTACCCTGCGGTGGACCCGCTCGACTCCACGTCGCGCATCCTCGCCCCGGACGTGCTCGGCGCAGACCACTACTACACCGCGCGCGAGGTCCAGCAGGTGCTCCAGAAGTACAAGGAGCTCCAGGACATCATCGCCATTCTGGGTATGGACGAGCTCTCCGACGAGGACAAGCTCACCGTGGCGCGCGCCCGTCGCATCCAGCGCTTCCTGTCCCAGCCCTTCCACGTGGCCGAGGTGTTCACCGGTGTCGCCGGCAAGTACGTCAAGCTGGAAGACACGGTCAAAGCCTTCCGCGACATCCTCGACGGCAAGTACGACGACCTGCCCGAGCAGGCCTTCTACATGTGCGGCGGTATTGAAGAGGCCATCGAGAAGGCCAAAGCCTAAAGGCGGTGCCATATGGCCAAGACCATTCAACTTGAAATCGTCACCCCCGAGCGCAAGGTGCTCAGCGAGGAGGTGGACTACGTGGGCGCGCCCGGCTCCGAAGGTGAATTCGGCGTCATGGCGAACCACATCCCCTTCCTCTCCTCCCTCGGGATAGGCAACCTCTACTACAAGCGGGACGGCAAGTACTTCTACGTCTTCGTCGCCGGCGGGTTTGCAGAGGTCAGCAACAACAAGATGACCGTCCTGGCCGAAGTGGCCGAGACGGCTGCGGAGATCGACGTCGACCGCGCCGGAAAGGCGCGCGAGCGGGCCGAGGCCAGAGCGGCCAAGCTCCAGGAAAAGATCGACTACGCCCGCAACCAGGCTGCTCTTCGCCGCGCCATGTCGCGCATCAGCTGCCGGGACAACGGACGCTCCGCCGGAACCTGCTAGCGGGTTTTCGAAACGGACCATTGATTCGAGAAGGGTCATCCCCGCGCACGCGGGGATGACCCGCCAGGGGCAGGCCTCCGGGCCTGCCCTTTTCGTGCGCGCCCACTTTTCCCTTGCCTCGTTTCCGCACGGCGCATAGGCTTTTCATCCGGCCGCTAGGCGGCGATCAGGCCTCAAGGAGTATATTTCATGTCGCATCCGTCCGTCTGCGCGCTGGTTCTTGCCGGAGGCAAGGGCACGCGCATGCATTCCAGCAAGCCCAAGGTCCTGCACGAGCTGCTCGGCGAACCCATGCTCCACTACGTCTACCGCGTGCTGGAGGACCGCTTCGCGGACTCGGTGCACACGGTGGTCGGCTTCGGCCGCGAGCAGGTGGCGGCCGCCTTCCCGGAAGAGGCGGCGCGCTTCGTGGTGCAGGAGCGGCAGCTCGGCACGGGCCATGCACTCCAGGTGGCCTGGGACGCCGTGGCCGCCTCGGGCTGCGAGTTCGTGCTCGTCATCAACGGCGACACGCCGCTCATCCGCCGTTCGTCCCTGGAGTCGTTCCTCGACGCCGCAACCGGGGCGGACGTGGCGTTCATGACCATCTCCCTGCGCGACCCCGGAGCCTTCGGCCGCGTGGTGCGCGACCCGGAGGGCCACGTCTCGGCCATCGTGGAGGCCAAGGACTACGACATCGCCCGGCACGGCGTGCACACGGGCGAGGTCAACGCCGGGGTCTACCTGCTGCGCGTCTCGGCCGTGGGGCCGCTGCTGCCGCTTTTGACCAACGAAAACCGCTCCGGCGAATACTACATCACCGACCTGGTGGACCTGGCCGTGGGCCGCTCGCTCTGCGTGCTCGGCCACCACTGCGGCTCGGACCCGAGCCTCATGGGCGTGAACTCCCCGGCGGAGCTCGTGGCTGCGGAGGAAACCCTGCGCGCGGAGCTGGTGCGCTCCTGCCTGGAGCGCGGCGTGCTCATCCACCACGGCTCGGGCGTGGTGCTGGGGCCCCGGGCCGAGCTGGCCCCGGGCGCGGAAATCCACGGCCCATGCGAGCTCCTGGGGGCGACCGTGGTGGAGACGGGCGCGGTGGTCCGCGCGTTCTGCCATCTGCGCGACAGCCGCGTGGGCCAGGGCTCCCGAATCCGGCCATATTCGCACCTGGAAGGGGCCGAGGTGGGCCCGGGGTGCGTGGTGGGGCCGCATGCGCGCCTGCGCCCCGGGGCGAAGCTCGCCGAGGGCGCGCGCGTGGGTAATTTCTGTGAGATCAAGAAGGCCGAGGTGGGCCCTGGCTCCAAGGTCAACCACCTGACCTACGTGGGCGACGCGGTCATCGGTGCCGGGGTGAACATCGGCGCCGGGACCATCACCTGCAACTACGACGGCAAGAACAAATTCCTGACCACCATCAAGGACGGCGCGTTCATCGGTTCCAACACGGCGCTCGTGGCCCCGGTGACCGTGGGCGAGCGCGTGGTGGTGGGTGCCGGTTCGGTGATCACCAAGGACGTGCCCGACGGCGACCTGGCCGTGGCGCGCGCCCGGCAGACCAACCTGGCCGGGCGGGGCAAGTCTTGATTTCGGATTGTGAAGCGTATATTGGTGGGTTATGGACGCGATAGCCCAACTCGAAACGGCCCTGGAGGGCCTCCTGGAGCGTGTGAACACCCTGGAGGCCGAGAACGAACGCCTACGGGAAGAGCTGGCGACCGAACGGAGCGGCAAGACGGAAGTCCAGGCCCGCGTGGAGCTTTTGCTGCGCAAGGTGCAGGAGAAGCTCTCCTAGGGGGCCAGGCATGCCGAGATATACCCTGTCCCTCATCGGGCTGGAGGTCACCTTCAGCGCCGACGCGGAACAGCACCGCATCGAAGCCGCGAAAAAACTTGTGGAGGATCGCTTCGGCGAACTCAGCAAGAACGGAAGCAATATAAGCAAGGAAAAGTTGCTCGCTTGCCTTGCTCTCGGCCTTGCCGATGATTACCTCGTGTCGGTCGAGGGCCGAAACCGGCTGGAAGCCCGGATCAGTGAGCTGCTGGAGAAAGCAAACAGGGGCCGATGATAGGCCCGGCTGATAGCAAAGCGTTACACCCTGGGGAGTTCGTGATTGCCCGGATGTTGTTGAGCCAATGCGACTTATAAGGGATCCCAGCCCAGGTCAGGCCGTGTGCACGCCCGCAGAGCGGGAAGCCTGAAGCTGACCGGCGGAGCCCACCTGGCTAGCCAGGTTCAAAACATACGGCAACACGGCCCCCCGGGGCATTCCATGGCCCCGGAGCCCACCGGGCCATGCGCGCGGGCAAACGCTTCCCGCGCGGCAGCCCTTCCTCCCGGCCACCACGCCACCACCGCGCCGTGCCTCCCGCCAGAGCGAACGGAATCGACGATTGCCGTCCGGGGTCGCGAGGGTCCCGAACCCCCCGGCGGAAGTACCAGGCCTTTGGCCTGTCAACATAAACAAGGAGTTGAGCAATGCTCACGTCCGTCATCATCGCTGCCTGCGGCATCGTCGCCGGGCTCGGCCTCGGATATTCCGCCCACCGTTATATTTCCGCAAAACGACTCACCGACGCCGGAGACCTGGCCGAGCGCATCGTGGAAGAGGCCCGCAAGGAGGCCGACGCCACCAAGAAGGAGATCCAGCTCGCCGCCAAGGACGAAGCCTACGCCGTGAAGCGCGAGCAGGAGCGTGAATTCAAGGACCGCGACAACGAACTGAAGAAGCAGGAGAGCCGCCTCCAGGAAAAGGAGGAGCGGCTGGAACGCAAGCTGGAGAAGGTTGCGGCCAAGGAATCCGAGGTCAACCAGCTCGAAAAGAAGCTCATCCTCAAGGAGAAGGACCTGGAAGAGGTCGAGGTGGACCTCGCCCAGAAGCACGACGAGCACGAGCGCCGCTTGCAGGAAATCTCCGGCCTGACTGTCGAGGAGGCCAAGGAGCGGCTCTTTGGAGAGGTGGAGGCCAGAACCCGCGTGGAAGCCGGGCGCATGGTCCGCGCCATCGAGATGGAGGCCAAGGAGAACGCCGACAAGAAGGCCAAGAAGATTCTCTCCGTGGCCCTGCAACGCTATGCGGGCGACTTCGCCGGGGAGCAGACCGTCACGGCCGTGACCCTGCCCAGCGAGGACATGAAGGGCCGCATCATCGGCCGCGAGGGGCGCAACATCCGCGCGCTGGAGGCCGCAACGGGCGTGGACCTGATCATCGACGACACGCCCGAGACCGTGGTGCTCTCGGCCTTCAGCCCGCTGCGCAGGGAGATCGCCAAGCAGGCCCTGGAGCGGCTCATCCACGACGGCCGCATCCACCCCGCGCGCATTGAGGACATCGTGCGCAAGGTGGAGCAGGAGATGGACGTGAAGCTCCGGGAGATCGGCGAGCAGGCCACCTTCGACGTGGGCGTGCACGGCATCCATCCCGAGATCGTCAAACTGCTCGGCCAGCTGCAATACCGCACCAGCTTCTCCCAGAACGTGCTCCAGCATTCGCTGGAGGTGGCCTTCCTCTGCGGCATCATGGCCGCCGAGCTGGGGCTCGACGAGAAGCAGGCCAAGCGCGCCGGTCTCCTGCACGACATCGGCAAGGCCGTGGACCACGAGATCGAGGGCCCGCACGCCATCATCGGCTCGGACCTGGCCAAAAAGCACGGCGAGCACAAGGACATCATCCACGCCATCCAGGCCCACCATGAGGACGTGCCGCCAGAGACCATCCTGGCCAACCTCGTGCAGGCGGCGGACTCCCTCTCCGGCGCGCGCCCCGGCGCACGCAAGGAGCTGCTGGAGAACTACGTCAAGCGGCTGGAGGAGCTGGAGGGCATGGCCACCGGGTTCGGCGGCGTGTCCAAGGCGTATGCCATCCAGGCGGGCCGCGAGGTGCGCGTGATGGTCGACTCCGAGCGCGTGAACGACGACCAGACCCACATGCTCTGCAAGGACATCGCCGAGAAGATCGAGAACAACATGACCTACCCGGGCCAGATCCGCGTCACCGTGATCCGGGAGAAGCGGGCCGTGGGGTATGCGAAATAGACTTTTGAGAAGCCCCGACAACGAACGGGGAGGTCGGCGCGGGGCGTCGGCCTCCCCCGACGTTTTGCGGCCCGCGCGGCGGCCTGCTGTCGCCGCTGTGATGGTTGCCGGGGCCATGTCGGTCATTGCGGCAGTTGCCGGAGGTCGGGCGTGAAGATCCTGATGCTGGGCGACGTGGTGGGCCGCCCGGGCCGCGCCGCGCTCAAGAAGCGGCTGCCCGGGCTGCGCGAGGAGTTCGGGCCGGACCTGGTCGTCGCCAACGCGGAGAACGCCTCGGGCGGGCTCGGCCTCTCGGCCAAGAACGCGCGCGAGCTGCTCGCCCTCGGGCTCGACGTCATGACCACGGGCAACCACGTCTGGAAATTCCGAGACCTCTACAACGTCCTGAACACCGAACCGCGCCTGCTGCGCCCGGCCAACTACCCGCCGGGCGCCCCCGGGCGCGGTGCGGGAGTATTCACCACGGCCTCGGGCGTGCGCGTGGGGGTTCTGAACCTTCTGGGCCGCACGTACATGCCGCCTGTGGACTGCCCCTTCCGCGCGGCGGACGCGCTGCTGGAGGAGCTGGCTGGCGGGGCGGACGTCATCGTGGCGGACTTCCACGCCGAGGCCACCAGCGAAAAGGCCGCCATGGCGCACCACCTGGCCGGGCGGGCCGCGCTCCTGGCCGGGACGCACACCCACGTGCAGACCAGCGACGCGCGCGTGCTGCCCGGGGGGCTCGCCTTCATCACGGACCTGGGCATGTGCGGCCCCACGGATTCCTGCCTGGGCATGAAGGCCGAGCCCATCGTGGGCATGTTCCTCTCGGGGCTGCCCACGCGCTTCGAGGTGTCTGGCGGGCCCGCGCGGGTGCAGGGCGCGCTGGTCGAGATCGACGAAACCACGGGCCGCGCCCTGGCGGTGCGGGCCATAGACCTGCCCGGAGAATGACCATGCGGCGCGTGTGCGTGTATCTCGGTTCGAACATGGGCGCGGGTCCGGAGTTTTGCGCGGCCACGCAGGCCCTGGGCGTGGAAATCGCCCGGCGGGGGCTGGAGCTGGTCTACGGCGGCTCCGGCGTGGGGCTCATGGGCGTGCTCGCCACCAGCGTCATCGGCGCGGGCGGCAACGCCATCGGGGTCATCCCCCGGGCCCTGGCCGAGAAGAAGCTCGGCCACCCCGACCTCGTGCAGGAGATCGTGGTGGCGGACATGCACGAGCGCAAGGCCAGGATGATCGAGCTGGCGGACGGGTTCATCGCCCTGCCGGGCGGGCTCGGCACCCTGGAGGAGCTCTTCGAGGTGCTCACCTGGGCGCAGCTCGGCTTCCACGAAAAGCCCTGCGGCCTGCTGGATGTGAACGGCTACTACGCCGAACTCAACGCCTTCCTTGACAAGGTGGCGGACATGGGCTTTGTGAAGCGGGTCCACCGCGAGCTCGCCCTGGTGGACGACAACCCCGCGCGCCTGCTGGACCGCTTCGAGCGGTTCGTGCCGCCGCGCGTGAGCAAATGGATCGACGGGCCGGAGGATGCGGCCGCAAAACCCCAGAAGGACGAAGCATGAGCGCGAACATCTTTGACGAGCTGGTCTGGCGCGGACTGGTGAACCAAGTTTCCGACGAAAAGGAGATCCGCGAGTATCTGGGCCGCCCCGGCGCGGTGATGTATTGCGGCTTCGACCCCACCGCCGAATCCCTGCACATCGGCAACCTCGTGCCGCTGCTCTGCCTCGTGCGCATGAAGAAGGCCGGGCACAGGCCGCTGTTCCTGCTGGGCGGAGCCACGGGCCGCATCGGCGACCCCTCGGGCAAGGACAAGGAGCGCGAGCTCAACGACGAGGCCCGCCTGGAGGCCATGGCCGCCAGGATCGAGGCCCAGGTGCGCGCGTTCTTCCAGCGCAACACCGGCGAGGACCCGGACGTGGTGAACAACTACGACTGGACCCGGAACATGACCGCGCTGGAGCTCCTGCGCGACATCGGCAAGCATTTCACCATCAACTGGATGATGCAGAAGGACTCCGTGAAGAGCCGCCTGGGCCGCGAGGACGTGGGCATCTCCTACACCGAGTTCTCCTACATGGTGCTCCAGGGCATGGACTTCTGGCACCTTTACAAGCACCGCGACTGCCGCCTGCAAATCGGCGGGGGCGACCAGTGGGGCAACATCACGGCCGGCACCGAGCTCATCCGCCGCAAGGAGCAGGGCCACGGCTTCGCGCTGACCTTCCCGCTCATCACCACGGCCTCCGGGGCCAAGTTCGGCAAGTCCGCAGGCAACGCCGTGTGGATGGACCCGGAGATGACCTCGCCCTACGCCTTCTATCAATACTGGGTGAACACCGACGACGCGGATGTCGTCAACTTCCTCAAGTACTTCACCTTCCTCGGGCAGGAAGAGATCGCCGAACTGGCCGCCGAGCTGGCCGCGAACCCGGGTGCGCGCGCCGCGCAGAAGCGCCTCGCCGCCGAGGTCACCACCATGATCCACGGCCAGGAGGAGCTGGACCGGGTGCTCCGGGCCACGGACGCGCTCTTCGGCAAAGGCGACATCACCCAGGTGGACGCCAAGACCATCATGGCGGCCCTGGGCAGCGCGCCCCGCGTGGAATATAGCGGTGCGGAGCTGCCGGACCTCTTCCAGATCATGGTGGACCTGGGCATGGCGGCCTCCAAGGGCCAGGCCCGCAAGGACGCCAAGGGCGGCGGGGTCTACGTGAACCAGGAGCGCGTTGGCGACGACTACGCGCCCTCGGCCGCCTCGTTCATCGAGGGCAGGGTGATGCTCATCCGCAAGGGCAAGAAGAACTACGGGCTCGTCGTGCTGAGCTGATGAAATTCCCGCGATGGCGGCGTTGTTTCAAGCCGCCCCGTCCCTCATGTATGCTTGATACACTGCGGGCCGGGGCGTCTTTCACGCCTTGCCCTCGCGGTTTTTGATCAGCTCAGTGGGGAGGATGCTGCTGCAATTCCCGCGATGGCGGCGTTGTTTCAAACCGCCCCGTCCCTCATGTATGCTTGATACACTGCGGGCCGGGGCGTCTTTCACGCCTTGCCCTTGCGGTTTTTGATCAGCTCAGTGGGAAGGTGCATTTCCCGAGGGCCCTGGCGGCGGCGTATGTTAACGGATTTCGTAGTGCAGCATCCGGAATGCCTGGTTGTAACGCGGAATCATCCTGCCGATGAGACCTATCATGCCCCAGCGAGCGAGCTGGGTGTCGAAGTATCCGGTCGATTCTACGAAGTGCAGCCGATTCGACCACCGTTCAGGCTGGCGGTTGTCATCAAGCCCCCATTTGAACGTGGCATTGGTCAGCTTCACCGTTTCATGCTTGTGGGTGTTGCCGACCATCCAGGAGGACGATACGTCGAAGTGCAGCTCGCCATGAGGGATGCGCTCGGCCATGCCTGCCAATGCTTCGCGCACCTGGTCCTCCTCGAAGTACATCAGCACCCCCTCCATGACCACGGCGAAGCGTGCGCCCTCGTGCCTGCGAACCAGCTCCTCCAGCCAGTCCGTTTCGAACAGGGACGCGGCCAGGCAGGGGTTGTGCTCCGAAGGAGGAAGGACCGCGTTGCGGAAGTCGACCACCTGGGGGAGATCCAGATCGTAAAAAACCCCCTTGCTGGGGCGTAATCGGTTGAAGCGTGTATCCAGCCCGCAGCCGACGTTGATGATCACAGGGTTGTCGGTTGCGTCGAGGAAGCGTGCGACCTTGGTGTCGAAGTGGCGCACGCGGATGGAGGTTCCTATTTGGCTTTGGGGCTGTCCTAGCTAACTAGGTTTTCTGCCGCTGGTTAATCCATTTTTTCAGTTGGTTGAGTAGCATTTTATGATCGCCACCATTGAACCGCCA
>JBFWJM010000018.1:0-22095 GCA_050253205.1 Desulfovibrionaceae bacterium | reverse complement strand
GCGGGTCTTGCGCAGGCCGCCGTTCCCCATGCCCGACAGGCCGCTCCCGGATGGTGGGATGCCAGGAGCGAGCGCGGCTTGGGACCGAGGTGTACTCTTCAGTACCCGAGGGTTCAGGCTGAGCGGCACGGCCACGGCCACCACTCTTCACCTTGAAAGACCCGCCAGGAATGGACCGCACTTGCAGGCCGCCGTTCCCCATGCCCGACAGGCCGCCCCCGGATGGTGGGATGCCAGGAGCGAGCGCGGCTTGGGACCGAGGTGTACTCTTCAGTACCCGAGGGTCCAAGCCGCGCGAAACGACGCCGCAGACCGCCGTTCGGGGGCGGCCTGTCAGGGGATGTCGAGGCCCTGGGACTTGTACTCGTTGATCTTGTTGCGCAGGGTGCGCACCGAAATGCCGAGCAGGTCGGCGGCCTGGGTCCGGTTGCCTCCGGTCTCGTCCAGGCTCTTGATGATGAGCCGTTTTTCCATCTCGTGGATGGGCATGACGGAGAGGGCCTCGTCCGCCGTGCTGGGCGGGGCCGGGGCTCCGGCCAGGCTCTCGGCCTCGGCGGTCTGGGCCTCATCCGGGGTCCAGGTGTCGGAGTCCACGAGGAAGTGGCTGGTGCGGATGGGCCCGTTCCCGGCCAGGAGCACGGCGCGCTCCATGAGGTTTTGCAGCTCGCGCACGTTGCCGGGCCAGTCGTACCCCAGGAGCCACTGCTTGGCCTCCTCGGCAAAGGCGAGCCGCCCCAGGCCGTACGCCGCGCAGAACTTGCCCACGAAGAACTCGGCCAGGAGGAGGACGTCCTCGCCCCGGTCCTTGAGTGCCGGGAGCTTCAGGGGGATGACGTTCAGGCGGTAGTAGAGGTCCTGGCGGAACTTTCCGGCCTTGACGGTTTCCTCGATGGCGCGGTTGGTGGTGGCCAGCACGCGCACGTCCACGGACACGGTCTCCACCCCGCCCACGCGGTCGATCTCCCCCTCCTGGAGCACGCGCAGCAGCTTGGCCTGGAGCCCGAGGTCCATTTCGGTGATCTCGTCCAGCAGGATGGTGCCGCCGCTGGCCAGCTCGAACTTGCCCAGCTTGCGGTTGATGGCCCCGGTGAAGGCGCCTTTCTCGTGGCCGAAGAGCTCGCTCTCCAGCAGGTGCTCGGGCAGGGCAGCGCAGTTGATGGCCACGAAGGGCTGCTCCGCGCGGTCGGAGTGCACGTGCAGGAACCGGGCGAACATCTCCTTGCCCGTGCCGGACTCGCCGGAGATGAGCACCGTGGCCTTGCTGGCTGCCACCTGCTTGGCCAGGGCGAGCACGCGCAGCACGGCCGGGTGCCTGCCGATGATCTGAAACTTGGGCGGGCCGGAAACGGGCGCGGCCTGGCCCCCCTGGCGCGAATCACCCCGGGAGTCGGCGCGGTGGTCGCGCTGGCCGGGGTGGGTCTCGTCGTCATCGTCATCGCCATGGGCCTCTGGCGGCAGGGCCAGGCGGATTTTCTCGAAGATCAGCGGCTCCAGCCAGTAGTCCTTCGCGCCGAGATCGAGGTAGCGCTGGGCCTCGTCCGCCGAACCGTGGGAGGTGAAGAGGACGATGGGCGGGTAGTTTCCGGCGTTTTTCGCCTCGGAGAGCAGCTTCTCGGCCGTGAAGCCCTGGAGCGACGGACGGCAGAACACGATGGCGGGTTTGGACTTCTTGATGAAGCTGATGGCTCCGGAGAGGTTGTCCGCCACTCCGGCCTGGAGCCCGGCTTCCTTGAGGGTGGGGAAGATGGCCGTCACTGATTGCGGTTCGGCGATGAAGAGGATGGTACGGGAAGCCATGCCCCTGCATATCCGCAACCGGGGCGCTTTTCAACTTTTTCGGAAAAAAGCGGCCTTGCCCGGCTGCCCGGGGTCTGCTACTTCTGGCGGGGCGTCCCTGCCGGGGCGACCCTGCTTTCGTTGAGAGGCCCATGATCAGACCCTCGGTTCCCGTTTTCTGCTATCACGACACCTTCGACGGGGGCTCGCATTCGCGCTCGCGTTTCCGCGAGCACGTGGACGCCATCGAGGACGCGGGCTTCACCACCATCGGCGCGGCGGAGCTGGCCGCCATGCTCGCCGGGCGGGCCAGGCCCCGGGAGCGCGCCTGCGTGCTCACCTTCGACGACGGGCACCTCTCCAATTTCCTGTTCACCTCGCGGGAACTCTCCAGCCGGGGCATGCGCGGCGTGTTCTTCGCATTGGCGGACTTCAGCGTTCCGGGCGAGCCCCGGACCGAGGCCGACGCGCCCGCGTTCATGGCCATGCCGGATTGTTTTCGTGCTGCGCTGATGAACCAGGATTATTCACAATTCATTAATACTGGTGAAGTCAAAGCGCTTTTGGCGGAGGGCCACGAGGTACACGCCCACGGCTGCCGCCACCAGCCCGCCTTCCGCACGCCGGACTTCCGCCACCCCATGGGCGGGCCCAAGGCGCACTGGGCTGCCTGGGGCATCTACGACCGTTTCGAGCCCTCGTGGCCCACGTTCTGCGAGGGCAGCGCCTACGTGTATGACGGATTCTGGCCCACGGGCGCGCTGAACGAGGAGGGCCAGCCCATCCTGCGGCGCAGGAACGAGGCGGAGCGCCGGGCCTTCTGCCGGGAGGACATGGCCCGCAGCTTCGAGTTCATGCGCGGGCTGAACGGCGCGCAGGAGCAGTATTTCTGCTGGCCCTGGGGCCAGTTCGACCGCGTGAGCGAGGAGGAGCTCAAGCGCGCGGGCTTTGCCGGGGCGTTCACCCTGGAGCGCGGGGCCAACGCCCCGGGCTGCTCGCCGTTTCGCATCAACCGGATCGGCGTGGGCCGGGACAAGGACGGCGGGTGGATCCAGCGGCGGCTGGGAATGTACCGCCGGGCGGCCACGGCGCGCGTGTTCTTCAAGAAGTTCCGCAAGCGCCCGGAGATAGGCGGCGTGCTCTACGCCACGGATTCCGTGAAGCTTTCGGGCGGCAGCCGCCAGCTCGTGAACAACGCCAAGGCCATGGCCGAGCTGGGGCTCGACGTGGCGGTGATGGTCCCGGGCGATTCGGCCATTGCCTCGGCCCTGCCCGAGTCCGGCCGGGTGGTCCGGTGCGACGACTTCCGCAGCCCGCTCAAGGCGGCCGGGGTGCTGCGCCGCGCCGTGCGCGAGCTGGGCGTGGACGTGGTCCACACCTTCCACAACAAGGCGTACAAGGCGGCACTGGCCGCCCGGGCCGTGAACGTGCTCTCCGGCGCGGGCAAGGGCTTCCGTCTGTTCATCAACCGGGGGGTGATCTTCAAGCCCAACGCGCTGTTCGGCCTCTGGGCCCGGCTGGCGGACGGCATGATCGTCAACTCCTTCGCCTGCGCGGACTCCCTGCGCCGCATCCTCGTGCCGCGCTCGCGCATCAGCGTGGTGCACAACTCCTACATCCCCGAGGGGCCGCCCCCGCCGGACCGCGCCGGGAGGAAAAAGCGCGGTGTGCGCGTGCTCTACGTGGGCAACGAGGCCCCGGCCAAGGGGTTGGACACTTTTCTGCGCATGGCGGGCGAACTGGCCGAGCGGGCCGAGACGGACCCCGCCCTGCGTGATGTGGAGTTCGCGGTGGCCGGGGCGCGGGCCCTGGCCAAGTTCGACCACCTGCTGACCACCCCCCTGCGCCACCGCCTGCTGGACCTGGGGCTCCTGCCCCACGCCGAGGTGCTGGCGGAGCTGAACCATGCGGACATCTTCGTGCTCTCCTCCCGGCTGGAGAGCCTGCCCAACGTGCTGCCCGAGGCGTTTCACGCCGGGCTGCCCGTGGTCTGCACCCGGGCCGGGGGCGTGCCCGAGCTGGTGGCCCCGGGCGGGGGCGGGCTCTGCGAGGTGGACGACCACCACTGCCTGGCCGAGAAGGTCCGCGCCATGGTGCCGGACTTCGAGGGCCGGGTGCGCATGGGCGAGGTCAACCGGCGCATCGTCTCGGAGCTCCTCGGCAATCGGCGCAAGGGGCTCGACCTGCTGCGGGTCTACCATGGGGCGCATCTCTACTCGCCATTGCCGCTGGAGCGCATGGCCGCGCTGGCGGACGGGGGAGCCGGCGATGCGGGTGTGGCGAAGGCGCGCACGGGCGACAATGGCGCGGCGAAAGCCCGCACTGATGGTGAAGGTGCGGCGAAGGCAAGCACTGATGGTGAAGGCGCGGCGAAGGCAAGCACTGGCGATGAGGGCGCGCGGCCATGACCCCTCTCGGGCAGTGGCACACCGCGCTCCCGGCGGAGCTGCGCGCGCTGCTCGCCGTGGGCTCCGTGGGGCGGCTGCACCTGCTCGGCTGCGCGGCCGCCGGGCTGCCGCGAAGCAAAGGCAAACCCGGCCTCGCCGCGCACTGCGCGAACATGGCCCTGGAGGCCCTTGGCGAGAGCCCCATCTCCGGCGAGCTGGCGGCCCAGGTGCTGGCAGGCACCGTGCTCGCGCCGCTGCTGCCCGGGGCCACGCTGGACGCGCTGCGGGCCGTGGTCCGCGCGTGGAAGCGGCCGGGGAACCTCGGCTACCTGGAGCGCCTGGCCGCCAAGCGGGACATGGAGCGCATCCGCCGCTACGTGGAGGACCGGGTGCGCGCCGAGCCGGGCAATCTTTTCTGGCGCGAGCAGGCCATGAACGTGGGCATGTACGAGGCGGAGCACGGCTGGCTGCGCTCCATGCTCGGCGTGGACGGCTGGCCGGACCTCGGGCCTGGCGGTCTGGCGGTTCATGCCGCGCTGGAGGGGCAGGTGGCCGCCGCCGAGGGCGCGCACGGAGCCGCCGAGCGGCTGGCCGGGAAGGCCGGGGCGCTCTACGGCCCGGGCTGGACCCTGGCGCGGCGGGCCCAGGCGCGGCTGGCCGCGGAGGACCGCGAGGGCGGCCTGGCCCTGCTGCTCGCCTGCCTGCGCGAGGACCCCTGGCGCATCCAGGCGGCCCTGCGCGCCCACGACCTGCTGGAGCGCATCGACGAAGCCACGGCTCCGCTGCCCGGCTCCGGCGGCGTGGCCGTGCTGCTCTATTCCTGGAACAAGGCCGAAGACCTGGACGCCACCCTGGCCTCCCTGGCCGCGTCTCATCTGGGCGGCGCGGTGATCCACGCCCTGGACAACGGCTCCACGGACGCCACCCCGGAGGTGCTGCGCGCCTGGGAGGAGCGCCTGGGCCGGGAGCGGCTGCGCGTGACGACGCTGCCGGTGAACGTGGGCGCGGCGGCCGCGCGCAACTGGCTCATGCACCTGCCCGAGGTGCGGGCCACTGACTGGTGCGTATATCTGGACGACGACGTGGTCCTGGAGCCGGACTGGCTCGTCCGATTGGGCGCTGCCGTGAAGCTCCACCCCGGCGCGGGCGTCTGGGGCTGCCGTGTGGTCGACGCCGCGCAGCCCGGGCTGCTGCAATCCGTGGACTTCCACCTCCTGCCCGGCCAGCCGGAGCAGAGGCTCGACCTTACGAACCTGACCCCGCACGCGGTGGCCCTCTCCAACCTCCACGTGCAGGTGCTCGACCGGGGCGACTTCACCTACCTGCGGCCCTGCGCCTCGGTGACGGGCTGCTGCCACCTCTTCCGCACGGCCGAACTGCTGGAGACGGGCGATTTTTCCCTGTACCTCTCCCCCTCGCAGTACGACGACATGGAGCGCGACCTGCGCATGTGCGCCGGGGGGCGCTTCGCCGTGTACCAGGGGCACCTGCGCGTGCTGCACCGCAAGCGCTCGGGCCGGGCCGCGCTGGTGCGCGTTCCCGAGGAGGCCAACGCCCTGGGCAACAAGTACAAGATGTCCGTGATGCACGGCCCGGAAGAGGTCGCCGCCAGCACGGTGGCGGAGCAGCGGCTGCTGCTGGCGGACCTGGACGCGCGCCTCGGCCTTGTGGGCGAGGCCGTGGGCGAACTGGCGCCGTAGCGCTCAGCCCCGGGAGATGCGCCGCATGATCTCCAGCGCGTGGGAATTCTTGGGATTCAGCTCCAGGGCGTGGGTGGCGAACCTCCTCGCCCCCTCGAAGTCCCGCGCCTCGTAGGCCGCGTTGGCCAGGTTGGTGGTCACCACCTCGTTGCCCCGGTAGAAGGTGGGGCTGATCTCCAGGGCGGTGGCGAAGGCCTTGGCCGCCTCGCGCGATTTGCGCCCCTCGAAGTAGGCCATGCCCAGGTTGTAGTAGAGCCCTTCGTCCCGGGGGGCGATGCCCAGCGCCTTCTTGTAGCAGTCCACGGCTTCCTGCCACTTTCCCTGCGCCTTGAGCGCGATGCCCAGCCTGTTGAAGGTCTCCAGGTCCGCCTGGGTGAGGTTGTCCTTCTTGGCGTCCAGCGCCTGGGAGAGGTACTTTTCGGCCATGACCGGGGACTCCTCCTGCACCACGTTGGCGATGGACTCGGCCATGCCCGAGACGATGGACGCGGCCTCCCGCCTGGCGCACTCCATGGCCTTGTCGAAATACTGCTCGGCTTCGGGCTGTTCGCCACGGCGCATGTGCGCCAGGCCGATGTCGCGTTTTCTGCCCGCGTGCAGGGGGGAGAGCTTGTCGAGCTTGCGCAGAAAGTGCAGGTGCTGCTCGTCGTCGTGGTCCCTGTGGAACTCGGCCAGCCGCTTGATGGGCTCGATGAACAGCTCGGCGTTCCTGTGGGCCTCCTCGTAGGCGGACTGCGCCTTGCGGCGCTCCCCGGTGGCCAGGAACACGTCGCCCACGAGCATCAGCGCCGTGGGGCTGCCGGGTTTGAGCTCCAGAATCTTGCGGCAGATGGTCAGGACCTTCTGGTATTCGCGCCGCTGGAGGAAGGACTTGGCAGCGGACACGTACTCCGTGAGCTTGCCCTGGGGCCGGATGGAGAAGGCCATCTTCTCCACGATGTTGTTGGCCGAGGCGGGCTTGGCGATGACGTTGTTGCAGCCGATCTCGTAGAGGTAGGCGATGTCCTCTCGGCGGGTCTCCACCACCAGGGCGATGACGAGCAGTTCGGGGTGGGTGGCCTTGAGGGTGGCCAGGAAGTCGGTGGTGGGGCGGCCCTGGATGCTCCCCTCGCAGAAAAGCAGGGTGGGCAGGCGGCGTTGCAGTCGGTCCGTGAGGTAGCGCAGCGCGGCCGAGGGTTTCTGGAAGCTGTGGACCACCTCGCGCTTGATGACCAGGGTCTTCTGGAACACCGAGCGCAGGTTCTTCTTGAACAGCTCGTCATCCGAAATAATCGGCACCGCGGCGTTCGCGTTGTCAAAGTATTCCAGGACGATGCCGTCATATTGTCCCATGCTCCCCTCCGTTAAGAATCATCTGATAGGAGAGCACAGAAACCATGGTCTTGGCAACCCCGTGGCCGCAGGGAATAACAGTGCTGACACGGATGGCCGGGCCCATATGGCCTGGTCCGTAGGGCTGGAGGCGGGCCAGGTCCAAGGGCATCAACCGGCCAGGGTGCGGGCCGTGGGGCATGGAGCGGGGGCAAGGAGCGCCCGGGCGTGAATCCGGGCGGGGGGAAGCCGGGGCGAGGGGAGTCCGGGCTATTTGTAGAGAAAACGCAGGGAGCCCGAGGCGGCGCGGATCAGGGAATCGACCCGCTGGGCACCGAGCACGCGGTCGATGAACGGGACCTCGAACTCGGGGCCCTCCACCAGTTCCGGCGTCTCGTCTATGTCGCAGTAGTCCATCACGTCCCAGAGGGCGTCGTCGAAGGTGCCGAGCTCGTCCACGAGGCCCAGGGCCAGGGCCTGGCGGCCCGTGTAGGCCCGGCCATCCGCCAGCCGCTCCACCTTGTCGTGGCGGATGCTGCGGGCGTAGGCCACATCGGCCACGAACTGCGCGTGCATGTCCATGAGCATGTCCTGGAAGACCTGGCGCTGCTCGGGGGTGAGCTCCCGGAGCGGCGAGCCCGCGCCCTTCTGCGCCCCGGTGGCCAGCAGCTCCTGGCGCACGCCGAAGCGCTCGGCCAGTTCGTGCACGTCGAGATATTCGAGCAGCACGCCGATGGACCCGGTGATGGAGCCGGGGTTGGCCACGATCCACTCCGCCGGGCAGGAGGCGTAGTACCCGCCGGAAGCGGCCACGGAGCCGTACGACGCCACCACGGGCTTGGCCTGGTTGAGCCTGTCCACGGCCTGGAAGAGCTCCTGGGAGGGGGCGATGGCCCCGCCGGGGGAATCCACCCGCAGGACCACGCCGAGCACGGAGTCGTCGTTCTTGAGCTGCTCGATGAAATCAACCACCGGAGCGGCGTCGAAGATCATGCCGTCGATGTGCACCACGCCCACGCGCGGGCCCAGGGCCCTCGGGGAATGGAAAAAGGCCGAGGCCCCCAGAACGAGGGCCACGGCCGTTATGATCAGTGCCATTCCGAACAGCAGCGGATGACGCTGGGAGAAGTGCGCCTTAGGCATCCTTCTCCGCATCGTCCGCGCCCTCGGCCTCGGGAGCCTCGGGGGCCTCCTGGGCCATGGCCTCGGCGATTTCCTCGCCGTGCGCGGCTTCCAGCTTCTCGCGAAGCAGGTCGCCCAGGGTGTTGCCGCCGGTGTCGCCGGAAGAGGTGGTCGTGGTGTAGCCCTTGGAGGCGGACTTCTTGGGGCCCTCTTCCTTGAGCTGCTTGACCGAGAGGCCGAGGCGGCGCTCATCCGCAGAGACGTGGATGACCTTGGCCTCGATCACGTCGCCCTCCTTGTAGATCTCGGCGGGGGACTTGATCTTCTTGCGGCTGATCTCGGACACGTGCACCAGGCCCTCGATACCTTCCTCGACCTCGACGAAGAGGCCGAAATCCGTGATGTTGGTCACGGTGCCGGAGAGCACCTGGCCCACGGGGTACTTGATGGGCACTTGGCTCCAGGGGTCCTCGTTGAGCTGCTTGATGCCCAGGGTGAACTTCTCGTTCTCCTTGTCCACGGTGAGGACCTTGGCCTGGACGATGTCGCCGCTTTTGTACACCTCGGAGGGGTGGCGGATCTTCTTGGTCCAGGAGATGTCGGACACGTGGATGAGGCCGTCGATGCCCTCCTCGATGCCGATGAACACGCCGAACTCGGTGATGTTCTTGATGGCGCCCTCAAGGACGGTGCCCTCGGGGTACTTCTCGGCCACCACATCCCAGGGATTGGGCTTGATCTGCTTCATGCCGAGGCTGATGCGCTTCTTGTCGGGGTCGACGCCGAGGACGATGACCTCGACCTCGTCGCCAACGTGGACCATCTGGGAGGGGTGGCGCAGCTTGCGGGTCCAGGACATCTCGGAGATGTGCACCAACCCTTCGACGCCTTCCTCAAGCTCCACGAACGCACCGTAGTCGGCCAGATTGGTCACCGTGCCGATGAACTTCTGCTCCACGGGGTACTTGGTCTCGATGTCCTGCCAGGGGTCGGCCACGAGCTGCTTCAGGCCCAGGGAGACCTTCTGGCCCTCGCGGTCGAAGTTGAGGATCTTGAGCTCCAGGTCGTCGCCCAGCTGCACCATTTCCTTGGGGTGCTTGATGCGCTTCCAGCTCATGTCGGTGATATGCAGAAGCCCGTCGAGACCGCCGAGATCAATGAACACGCCGTACTCGGTGATGTTCTTGACCTTGCCCTGGACGATCTGCCCCTCTTCGAGGGTGGACAGCAGCTCGTCGCGCTGCTCGCTGCGCATCTCCTCCAGGAGTACGCGGCGGGAGACGATGACGTTGCTGCGACGACGGTTGATCTTCAGGATCTTGAATTCGTAGGTCTGGTTGACCAGGGCGTCCATGTCCGGCACGGGGCGCAGGTCCACGTGGGAGCCGGGCAGGAAGGCCTCCACCCCGCCGAGGTCGACGGTGTAGCCGCCCTTGATGCGGCGGACGATGCGGCCCTTGACCACGTCGTCCTTTTCCATGATCTCTTCGAGACGGTCGAAGAGCTGCATGCGCTTGGCCTTGTCGCGCGAGAGATGGATGGTGCCTTCGGACTCGTCTTTGCGGGCCACGAACACGTCCACCTTGTCGCCGACGCAGACGGTGACGTTGCCCTCGGAATCGAGGAACTCGGCCACGGGGATCTGCCCCTCGGACTTGAAGTTCACGTCGACCAGGACATGGTCCTTCTCGACTTTCACGACTTCGCCGAGCACGATGCTGCCCTCGTCGAGGGTGCCGAACTCGTCGTTGAGATAATCCTCAAGCGCCTGCTCGAAGTTCATCTCCATCTCAGGGGCCACTGAAACATCATTTTTCTGAGTTTCTTCCATTTGTTACCTCCAACAACCGGGCCTCGGACGAATGTCTTTCGCGTGGTTTTCCGGGTTCCGGCCCGATGAGCGGGGCTTTGGAACGTTCCGAGGCAGACGAAGCCTCGCCGACCGGCAGGCAGGGCCATGCCGGAACCCGTTACGCACTTGGTTTTCTTCTTTGCGTCCGCACGATTGCGGCGCAAAGTCCCGACACCTCCGCAGGGGGGATGCCAGGAAAGTCCTCCTGTAGCTGAAATCACCTACAGTGTAAACCGTTTTTTCCCCGAATTCGCTTGGCGTTCCTGGCCTCGCGAGGCGAAAGCGGCCCGGCCGCGACGCATCCATCGCGGCCGGGCCGGAAAAGATTCCAGAAGTCCGGATCAGGCCTTGCAGCGGTGCTTGACGCTCTCTCCCTGGACGATGAAGACCACCGACTCGCAGACGTTGGTGGAGAGGTCGGCGATGCGCTCCAGGTGGCGGATGGCCAGGATGGCGTGCACCCCGCGCTCCACCACGCGCGTCTCCGTGACCATGCCGGAGATGTACTCCTTGAGCAGGCGGATGGAGAGCTCGTCGGCGGCGTTGTCCATGTTGCAGACCTGCTCGGCCAGCTTCACGTCCTTGTCCACGAAGCTCTTCAGCGCCATGGAGAGCATCTTCTGGGCGGTCTCGGCCAGCTGCTCCATCTTCTGGTTGAAGGGCAGGGGCGGGCGCGTGGAGAGGAACAGCGCCCGGTGGGCCATGTTCACGGCCTCGTCGCCCAGGCGCTCCAGGTTGATGATGATCCGGGCGGAGCCCAGCACGGTGCGCAGGTCCACGGCCATGGGCTGACCCAGGGCGAGCAGCTCCATGACCAGCGAGTCGATCTGGTCTTCCATGTCGTTGATGTCGCAGTCGCCCTCCATGACCTGCTTGGCGAGGTCGGAGTCCGCCTCGAAGTAGGCCTTGAGGGAGTTGCCCACGGCCTTCTCGCTGAGCGCGGCCATGCGCAGGACCATCATCTTCAGTTCTTCAAGCTTCTCGGTGAAATGCTGTCTTTGTTCCATGGGGTCCTCGTGTATGCTGTGTGCGGGCCCGCGCTTCCCTCTGCGTGCCGTCCGTCCGCCGGGTCTTCCGCTAGCCGAAGCGGCCGGTGATGTAGTCCTCGGTCTGCTTGTTCTTGGGCTTGGTGAACATGGACTTGGTCAGATCCGTCTCGATGAGCCGACCCATGTAGAAGAAGGCGGTCATGTCCGACACGCGCGCGGCCTGCTGCATGGAGTGGGTGACGATGATGATGGTGAAGTCCTTCTTGAGCTCGTGGATCAGGTCCTCGATCTTCTGGGTGGCGATGGGGTCCAGGGCGGAGGCGGGCTCGTCCATGAGCAGCACCTCGGGCTGCACGGCCATGGCCCGGGCGATGCAAAGGCGCTGCTGCTGCCCGCCGGAGAGGCCCAGCGCCGAGGAGTGCAGGCGGTCCTTGACCTCGTCCCAGAGGGCGGCGGAGTGCAGGCTCTCCTCCACCCGGCGCTCCAGGAAGGACTTGTCGTTGATGCCGTTGACGCGCAGGCCGTAGGCCACGTTCTCGAAAATGGTCTTGGGGAAGGGGTTGGGCTTCTGGAAGACCATGCCGATGCGGCGCCTGAGCGCCACCACGTCGAGGCCGGAGGCGTAGATGTCCTCGCTGTCCAGGGTCATGAGCCCGTCCACCCGGGTGCCTGGGATGAGGTCGTTCATGCGGTTGATGCAGCGCAGGTAGGTGGACTTGCCGCAGCCGGAGGGGCCGATGAGCGCGGTGACCTGGTTTTGCTCGAAATCCAGGTTGATGCCTTCCAGGGCCTTGAAGTCCCCGTAGAAAAAGTCGAGATTCTTCGAGGATACCTTGATCTTGGATGCCACGTTTCTATACTCCGGTGTCTGGCCTTTCGGCGCGGTGTTGAACCTCCGCGTCTTACCTCCGCCGGGGTTACGCGGCCATGACCGCAATGTTACATTTTCGCAACGACAGGAGTCCGGCGATGCAAAACGGCGTTCAGGGCCCGCCGCACCATCCGGGAACCCCGCCTCGCGGCGTTCTGCGGCCCGCCGCGAGGGTCTCGTGCGTTCTTCGTCTTGGCATTGTCCCGGGGTGTTGCGTCGGGTCATGGGCTGGCGGCCTCTCTCGCTGGCGGTGCGCGGGTGGGGGCGGTGCGTCGGTCCGCCGTCAGGGGATGAGCGGCACCGTGACCACCACGCCGCCGGGGGCGGCCTGGATCTCCGGTTCGATGTCTGCGGGAACCGTGCCCCGGGTCAGGTGCAGCACCAGGCGCAGGAAATCGGGATGCACGCCGATGGCCGCCCGCTCTGCAACGCCGTCGCCCTTGAGGGGGAATTCCTTGGGCCCGGAATAGTCCCATGCGCCGTAGAAATCGACCACCACGCGGCGCGGGCCGTCGAGGTTCATGACGCGCGTCTTGCCCAGGGGCGAGCCCAGGGGCAGCGCCGCCACCACGCGCTCGAAGTCCGCGTCGAACTCGGGCCTGCCCACCTTGCCGGGAGCCATGGCGGGCATGTTCGCGCCCACGGCCTTGGGGGCGGGCTTGGGCATTGCCTTGGCGCTCGGCTGGTCGGCGGCCTTGGGCGGCGTTTGCCTGGCGGCGGGCGGTGCCTGTTGCTCCGGCTGCCGGGGCTGTTCGGTTGTTTCGGCCTGGGGGGCGTCGGGCTCGGCCAGTCCGCTTTCGATGTCGGAGAGGGAGTCCTGCTTGGGCAGCACGCGGTTGTCGGCCTTGCGGGTCACGGTCCAGGGCGTGTCCTGCCCGGAGGCGGCCAGGGCAGGGCCGGAAGGGAGCCCGCCGGCCACGAGGGCGGCCAGCAGCAAGGGCAGGACGGCGGCCAAACGTGGCACCGAAAGGGCTTGCGGCAGGGGCGCGGACGCTCGCTTCGACATCGATCCTCCAGAAGTTTCGCTGCCAGGCCCTTATACGCAAACGGGCCCGGCAATGCAAAGGCGGATCAGGCGCGGTAGCGCCGGGCCCTGCTGCGGTAGATGATGTCGGGCAGTTCCCGGGCCTTGAACCCCCGGAGCCTGCCGTCGATGGCCAGTTCCTCCTGGCGCACGAGCTTGGCCGGGTCGTCCATGAGGATGTCGTAGGCCTCGTTGAAGTGGCGCACCAGGGCGCGGTCGGACCAGTGCTCGTCGATCCACCTGCGGCCCTCCCGGCCCATCCCGGCGGCCTCCTCCTGGTGCACGAGCAGGTAGCGCAGCACCTCCTCGGCGTCCTCCAGGCGGACGTTGATGAACGGATGCCACGAGGTGCCCGAGAGGCAGCGCAGCACCTCCACCATGCGTTCGTCCAGGAAGCAGAGCACGGGCTTGGCCTGGCAGAGGCCCTCCAGGCCCGAGAGGTGGATGGAGCCGTTGGCCATGTCGTCCAGCACGATGCGCGAGGCGCGCTTCACGGCGAGCACCTCGTTGAGCGGCTTGCCGTGCATCCACTTGACCACGCAGCCCGTGTCCCAGGCGAGGCGCTCCATGAGGTGGATGGTCTGGGGCGCGCCCTTGGTGGACCAGCGCGACTCCCAGGCGTCGTACATCTTGGTGGGGCCGAAGAAGATGTCGTACTCGGGCTCGCCCGCGGGCGGGCGGTAGGCGGGGTCGTCCTGGGGCAGGAAGTTCGGCACCACCCTGGCGCGGGGGTAGTAACGCTCCGGGTAGTGGGAGATGACCAGCCAGGGCAGGTCGTCCTCCATCACGTCCTCCAGGGGGCGGCCCATGCGCTCGGCCACGAGCTGCGGGATGGAGTGGAACTGCCGGACCACCACCTTGCCGCGCTTTTGCAAGGCGGCGAAGTCGATGGGCGCGAAGTCCGTGGAGGCAAGGTCGAGGAAGTTGTGCAGGTGCAGGATGTCCGCCTCTTCGGCCAGGGCGATGGCCTCCTCGGGCGATTCGCGGAAGATCACGTCGTGGTCGTACCAGCCGAGCTGCTTGAGGTCGTAGCGCTCCAGGTCCACGAGCCGCACGTCGTGTTCGGTGAGGGCGTTGAGGCTGCGGTAGAGCCGCAGGGGCATCCCGGCCAGGGAGTTGTTGGAGAAGTGGACGATCTTCAAGCGGGGTCTCCGTCGTAGGTGATTTCGAGATTGTCGAGATAGGCGGCCAACTCGTCGATGAGCAGCGCCGCCCGGCCGAGGTCGCCCGCCGCCCCGGCCCGCTCCAGCTCCTGGCCGAGGCGCGAGAGCTCGTGCAGGCCGTAGGAGCCGCCGGACCCCTTGAGCCGATGGCCCAGGAGGCGGACCTCCGTGGCGTCGCCGTTGGTGCAGGCCGTGCGGATGAGCCCGAGCTCGCGGGCGCGGATTTCCAGATAGCGGGGCATGATCTCCCGCATCTCCGGGGCAACGCTGACGCGGGTCATCGGGCCAGCTCCTTTCCCAGGGCCTCGGCCGAGGCCATGCGGTTCAGCGTCTTGATCCAGATCTCCCCGGTGTGGGTGAGCAGGTGGATCTTGCGGCCCCGGTTGCCGCCCACGTGCGTGTCGGCCACCTTGACGCCGTGGGCCTCCAGCACGGACTGGGCCATGGCCACGTTGCGCGCGCCGATGTTGAACCGGCCGCCCCCCGAGGGGCCGCCGCCCAGGCCGTTGGACCCGCCCATGATCTTCACCTGGAGGCGGGCGGGGTCCGCGCCGAGGCGGGTCATGGTGGAGAGCATGTTCTCCACGGCGTCGTTGGCGTAACGGCAGGGCTGGGGGTCGCGCCCCGGGCGGGTGGATTCGCGGGAATCGGGCAAAAAGGCGTGGCACACCGCGCAGATGGCCCTCTCCGGACAGAAGAGGGTCACGGCCACGCAGGAACCGAGGACCGTGGTCACCAGTGTGGGCTGCACGCCGACGAAGCAGTCGCCGGTGTGCAGAAAGACGCGCGGGTATTCCTTCAGTTCGCTGTTCATCTGTGCATCATGCTCAAAAGGAGGGCTCGGGCGACCAGTTTTTCTGTACGCTCCGGGGCTTGCCGCGTCAACGCCCCTTCCGGGCGCGGTCCGTGGCGGCCAGTTCGCGGTCCACGAACTGCGAGAGCGCGAGGGAGAGCGCGGCCAGGGCGCTGGCACCCCAGAACACGAGGCTGTGGTCCGTCATCCAGGCCAGGCCTCCCAGCGCCGGGATGGCCACCGCAGCGATGTGGTTGATGGTGAAACCCACGGCCATGCCCGAGGCGATGTCGCCGGGGTCGGCGATCTTCTGGTAGAAGGTGCGGATGGCCATGGCGAAGTTGAAGAAGATGTTGTCCACGACATAGAGCGCGCCCGCCACCCAGGGACTGTCCGTCAGGGCGTACCCCGCGAAGACGAGGGTCAGTGCCGCGTATTCCAGGGTCAGCACGCGGCGTTCTCCCCAGCGGTTCACGGCCCGGCCTATGTACGGGTTCAGGAAGTAGTTGACCACGTTGTTGGCCACGAAGAGCGCCGTGACCGCCTGCACCGAAAAGCCGAACCGGGCCACCAGCAGGAACACGGCAAAGGCCACGAAGATCTGCCGCCGGGCCCCGGAGAGGAAGGTCAGGGCGTAGAAGAGCCAGTATCTCCGCCGGAACACGAGCTTCTTGACCTGCGGCGGCAGGTCGGGCCGGGAGGGGTCGCGGGTGAGGGCCCAGCCCCCCGCCAGCACGGCCACGCCGCCCAGCACGGCGAACATGGCCTCGTAGCTCATGTGCGCGGCCATGACCCAGACCGCGATGCCGGTGACGACGTTGGTCAGCGCGCCGAGGCTCCTGAGCCGGGCCATGACCAGCGGGGCCTCTCGCACGCCGAAGTATTGCAGGGTCAGGGACTGGTTCGCCGTCTCGAAATAGTGGAAGCCGAAGCTCATGGTCAGCACCGTGACCACGAGCCCGCCGAAGGAGGGCAGCAGCCCCGAGGCCATGACCCCCAGGCCGAGCACCAGCACGCCCGAGGCCGCCAGCCGGTGCTCGCGCATGAACAGCATCACGTACACCGCGCCCAGGGCGAAGAAGCCCGGCAGCTCGCGAACGGACTGCACCACGCCCATCTGGGCGCCGCTGAGGCCCGCCGTCTCCACGGCGAAGTTGTTGAGCAGCGTACGCCAGCCCTGGAACGCGGCGGCGGAGGCCACGGCCAGGACCACGAGAAACAGGTACATGCGGCGATCGGCGGTTTGGTTCATCTTCCCTCCCGGGAGGGCGCACCATATGCCTTTGACATCCAGAAGATCAAGTATACCATGGAGGTCCGCCCGGAGAGTTTCCGGGAGTTCCGCCCAACGAAGGAGCGCGCATGGCCTCTCCTCCCGTCCTCGTTTCCGCCTGCCTGGCCGGGCTGCCCTGCCGCTGGGACGGCGGGGCCACCCCCTGCGACCGGGTCCTTGAGCTCGTCCGCCGGGGGAGGGCGCTGCCCGTCTGCCCGGAGCAGCTCGGCGGCCTGCCCACCCCCCGCGAGCCCTGCGAAATAGTGGGTGGGCGGGTGGTCGGCCGTTATGGCACGGACCATACCGCCGCCTTCGAGCGCGGGGCGCGCGCGGCGCTTGCCCTGGCCCTGGAGGCGGGCTGCCGCGAGGCGGTGCTCAAGGCCCGCTCCCCCTCTTGCGGGTCCGGCACCATCTACGACGGTACCTTTACCGGAGTGGCCACAAAGGGGGACGGCGTCTTCGCATGCCTGTTGCTCGATAATGGAATCATGATTCTGCATGAAGAGGAAATTGGTAAATCCAAAATATGATGGATCAAGGTAAATAAAATTGATATTTTTCTTCAGCTGGAGTTATTATTGTGCTACGTGTTGACAACAGCAACAAAACGCCGCGCATACACTACAGGAGGAGAAACTCATGAGGATGACCGTAAAGTACAAGCTGCTGCTGCCCATTGTGGCCGCCGTCGTCATCGGCATTGCGGGCATACAGGTGGTGACGGGGCTCAAGTCCGCCGACGTGCTGGAGGCCGAGATATTCAACGCCGTGGACCGGGACGCCACCGTGGCGGCCACGCAGATCCACCTTTGGCTCGTGGACCGCGAAACGGACCTCTCCAACTGGTGCACCCTCGGGGTGTATTCCGAGGCCCTGGAGGGAGCGCCTTCCGCCCTGTATCAGGTAGGGAACATCCTTGACGGCAAGGTCAAGCACTATCCGTATTACGACGGGCTCAACCTCATCGACAGGCGCGGCCTGGTCGTGGCGTCCAACAACCGCGAATCCGTGGGGCTCGACCTCTCCTCGCGGGAATACGTGAGCCGGGCGCTGACGGGGGAGACGGTGATCTCCGACCCGCTCATCAGCAAGACGAACGGCGTTCCCGTGTTCACCATCGCCGTGCCCGTGCGCTCCGGAGGCGGGGCCATCCTCGGCGTGTTCTCCGGGGTGGTCACCTTCCAGGATCTTTCCGACCGCTTCGTGGACGGCATCAAAATCGGCCAGACGGGCTACGCCTTCATCGTGGACAAAAACGCCAAGGTGCTGGCCCATCCGAACAAGGACTTCGTGCTCAAGCTGAGCGTCTCGGAGAGGGACTTCGGCAAGGCCATGCTCGCCGAGCGCAACGGGCACATCAAGTACTACTTCGAGGAGCAGAAGTCCTGGAAGGGCATGTCCTACCACGAGGTGGACCGCACGAACTGGATCGTGGCCGTCTCCGCCCCGCTGGATGAGCTCATGGCCCCGCTTTCGGCCCTCACGCAATACTCCATCATCGGCGGGGTGATCATCACCATCCTCGTGGCGCTGGTCATCCTCTACTTCGTCACGGCAATGGTCCGCACGCTCTCGCGCACCTCGGGCCTCATGGCCGAGCTGGCCGAGGGCGACGTCTCCAGCGACGTGCCCGAGAAGATGACGGCCATGAACGACGAACTGGGTGACCTCTCGCGCAGCTGCCAGTCGCTCATTCTTTCCCAGCGCGAGCGCGCCTCCGTGGCCCAGTCCATCGCCAAGGGCGACCTGACGCGCTCCGTCACCGTGAATTCCGAGAAGGACATGCTCGGCAACGCGCTCAAGGGCATGACCGATTCGCTCAACGAGATCATGCGCGGCGTGGACGACGCGGCCCAGCAGGTGGCCGCCGGCTCCTCCGAGGTGTCCGACTCCAGCCAGCAGCTCTCCCAGGGGGCCACGGAGCAGGCCGCCAGCATCGAGGAGATCAACTCCTCCATGACAGAACTCGGCTCCCAGACCAGGGCCAACGCCGAGAAGGCCGCCGAGGCCAACCGCATGGCCGAGGAATCGAGCCGCGCGGCCAACGAGGGCAATGACCGCATGGCGCGCATGACCCAGGCCATGAACGGCATCGCCGAGTCGAGCCAGGCCATCGCCAAGATCATCAAGGTCATCGACGAGATCGCCTTCCAGACCAACCTGCTGGCCCTGAACGCCGCCGTGGAGGCGGCCCGAGCAGGACGCCACGGCAAGGGCTTCGCCGTGGTGGCCGAGGAGGTGCGCAACCTCGCCGGGCGCAGCGCCAAGGCTGCGGAGGAAACCACCCAGCTCATCGAAAGCTCCGTGGCCCGCGTGGAGGAAGGCAGCGAGGCCGCGAGCCTCACGGCCGAGACCCTGGAGCGCATCAGCCAGGAGACGGCGTCCGTGGCGCGCCTGCTGCAGGACATCGCCCGGGCCTCCTCCGAGCAGGCCGAGGGCATCTCCCAGGTGGGCGACGGCCTCAACCAGATCGACCAGGTGACCCAGCAGAACACGGCCTCCGCCGAGGAAACGGCCTCCGCCGCCGAGGAGCTCTCCGCGCAGTCCTCCACCCTGCGCCAGCTCTTGAGCCGCTTCCGTCTGCGCGGGGGCGAGCGCTCCGTCACGGTGCATTCCTCCAGGCCGCAGGCCCTCCCCGGGGCGGACCGCTCCCGCGAGGGTGGCAACCGCCCGGCCGGGCCCGCGCCCTCCAGGCCCGCCCCCCGGCGCGCGCCGGAGAACGACGGCTGGGGCGGAAACCAGAGCCCCGAGGAGATCATCTCCCTGGACGACGCCGACTTCGGCAAGTATTGATCCGGGCATGGCCCGCCAGCCTGAAACCATCATCCATCTGGCCGGGGAGGAGTTCCTCCCCGGCCTTTGCGTTGGCCTGCGGCTGCGCTTCAGCCCCCGCGCCCGGCGGCTGATCGTCCGCGTGGTGCCCGGGCTCGGGGTCGAGCTGGTGGTGCCCGAAGGAGCCTCCCGGGAAGAGGCCCTGGCCTTTGCCGAAAGCCGCGCCGAATGGATCGTGCGCACCGTGGAACGGCTGCGCGCGCGGGGCGCGCTGTTTCCCCTGCCGGGCGATGCCGGCGCTCCCGGGGCGGCGCTCCCGGAGGGCATCGAACTCCGCGCCCTTGGCCGCCGTCTGGCCGTTGCGGCGCTGACCCGTCCTGGCGCGTTCCGCCTGCTGGAGCACGCGGGCGGGCTGGTGCTCTCCGGCCCGCTGGATGACCCCGGGACTCGCGCCCTGGCCCTGGAGCGCTTGCGCCGCTGGGTGCTCGCCCAGGCCAAGGCCGCGCTGCCCGCGCTGCTGCGGGCCGAGGCCGGGCGCACTGGCCTGGACTACGACGCCGTGACCGTCCGCCGCCAGCGCACCCGCTGGGGCTCCTGCTCCATGCGCGGCGGGCGCGCCTCCATCAGCCTCAACGCCAAGCTGCTCTTCCTGCCGCCCGCCCTCTGCAACCAGGTGCTGCTGCATGAGCTCTGCCATACCAAGCGGCAGGACCATTCCCCGGCGTTCTGGGCGCTTGTGGAGCGGCACGCCCCGGGCGGCAGGGCCCAGGAGCGGGAGCTGGCCTCGGCCTGGCGCTTCGTGCCCGGGTGGTGGGCCGCCCCCTAGCAGGCTGTTGAAAAAGTGCAATCTGCTGGGTCAGCGAAAAAATCCAGACCGCTTATGTATGCGCAATACACTGCGTGTCCTGGGTTTTTCACTTCCTTGCAGCTCACGCTTTTTGAACGGCCTGCGAAAAATGAGTTTTTCAACAGCCAGCTGGGAACGGCCTGGCGTCTTCTTCCGATCGTTCGTCTTGGCCATCCGTTCCGGCCGTCGGGCCCGGTCATCGGGGCTGACCGCCAAGGCCGATCATCGTTGACGATGCGCCCCTTCGTGCCGTAAATTGAAAAGCTCGGGCCCAGCAGGGGGCCCGGTTATTGTTCGTCAACCGTCTTTGACTTTTCCCCATGATTGGGATGTAACATCATACGAGAACCATTCCCCCCAAGGAGGATCAACATGGCCGACTTTGAAAGGGCGCTCGCCATCGGCAGGCCGCCGAACGTCAAGAAATGCTTCCCCAACTCCCGCGCGCTCATCGTCTCGGGCAAGGTCGTGGACCAGGCCATGCTCAAGAAGGGCAAGGCCATGACCATCGCGGCCAACGGGCGCAACATCTTCGTGATCCGCGGCGTGCTCAAGGCCGCCCAGCGCGCCAACGCCGCCGTGATCATCGAGATCGCCAAGAGCGAGGCAACCTACTGCCCCACCTCCATGGCCAACATCGCCCGCCGGGTGGATGCCGTGATGAACGAGCTCGGCATCACCGTGCCCGTGGCCGTGCACGCGGACCACTACTTCATCAAGGGCCAGAAGGACCTCGACTGGGCAAAGCACGAGATTCCCGCGCTCTTCGAGCACGGCATCACCTCCATCGCCATCGATGCCTCGCACCTGCCCGATGACGACAACCTCGCCACCAACATCGAACTCGGCCCGCTGATCCCCACCTGGGCGGGCTACGAAACCGAGGTCGGCGAGATCAAGGGCGCGCAGGGGCTCTCCACCCCGGCCGAGGCGGGCTTTCTCATCAAGGGCCTCAACGCCCACTCCATCGTGCCCGACTGGATCGCGCTCAACAACGGCACCACCCACGGCATCGAGGCCACGGGCGCGGGCATCCAGGTGGACCTGACCAAGGAAATCCACGACGCCCTGGCCCCTTACGGCACCTCCGGCGCGCAGCACGGCACCTCCGGCAACGACTCCGAGCGCCTCAGGGGCATCGCCGCCAACACCCGCACCACCAAGGCCAACGTGGCCACCGCCCTGCAAATGATCGGCCTGGGCGTGAAGGTCAACAAGTTCGGCAACGCCGAGATGGTGGACGGCGAGTTCGTCAAGGTCGAGGGCCAGGGCGTGCGCGACGACCTCTGGGCCGCCATGAAGGAATACGCCGCCAAGCAGGGCTGGAAGGCCGGGGACTACAAGAAGCTGAACCTGCCCTTCGAGCGCCAGATGGAAGGCCTGGAGGCCCCGGTGCGCGAGCGCATGGTCGCGGCCGTGGAGGAGTTCGTCTACGATCTGCTGGTCAACGTCTTCAACGCCAAGGACACCGCCGACATCGCCATCGACCTCATCAACGAGAAGAACGGCTACGACATGGGCGTCAAGGCCCAGCGCATCGAGGACCCGGCCGAGTGGACCGAGGAGAAGTTCCGCGCGCTCTACGCCACCATGGATGTGGACAAGGGGCCTGCCGGGAATTTTGATGATTGATCTCGGTTGAAGCAGCCATGGGGCCGGGGAGCGCGACGTTTCCCGGCCCTTTTTGTGTTTTTCGGCGCGGAATTTGCTTTTCCCGGGCATGAACGTCAGCACACCGACTCTCCCTCTGCGTCTGGCCCGGCTCCAGGCCCGGCTCCAGGCCTTGCTCGTAGCGCTGCTGCTCTGCTGCGTCTTTGTCGGCCTCCCCCCGGCAGCGCTCGCCGATGATGGCAAAACGAACGCCAAACCCATCGAAAACACCGACTCCACCTTCGAGAAGGTCGAACCCAAGCGGCCCGACCAGATCGAGGGCGCCTTCGGCCTGACCATCGGCGAACCCATCCCCCTCAATTCCAAGCAGGTCATGGGCGTGGGCTCGCCAGGGGCGGGCCTGGAGCGCTACATGCTCCTCTTCGTGCCCGCGCCGCGCTCGCCCTATGCGCGCTACTACGCCACCGTGGAAGCCGCCACCCGGCGCGTGGTGGAGATTCTCGCCATCACCAGGCCCATCGGTTCCGAAGAGCAGACCTGGACCGCCTTCAACCAGCAGATCGCCAAACTGGGCGAACGCTACGGCAAGGGCATGCGCCTGGGG